>MGMT01000069.1 GCA_001796525.1 Chloroflexi bacterium RBG_13_51_52
GGGCGGCCGGTCTGCCCGCTGTGGCTGGCGCATATCGGCGCGCCGTTTATCGGGGGAATAAGCAGGATTAACGGGAAACGTCCGCTTTATACCAGCGTGTCTTTACGGGCGTTAAAAAGCAACCGGAACATCAGCCATGAGCGGGCAACGCGAGAACTTGGCTACCATGCCCGCCCGTTCCGCGAAACACTTGCAGATACCCTGCACTGGTTTGAAGAAAACGGGCAACTTAAATTGCCTGCCAAAGCAAGAACCGGGGATAGAAAATGAATGAATCATTAATTTATAACAGCCTGCTGATAGCCTGGTTCATCATCGGGGCGATAGTATTCATCGCCCTGTTTTTCATCGTGGCGCCGTACGGACGGCACGCGCGGAAGGGGTGGGGATACTCGGTGGGAAATAAACTGGGCTGGGTGCTCATGGAAGCGCCGGCACCGATTGTTTTTGCAGTCTGTTTTTTATTCGGCGAGACCAGGAACAGTCCGGTAACGCTGGTTTTCCTGGCGATGTGGGAAATGCATTACCTGCACCGGGCTTTCATCTATCCGTTCAGCCTGCGGGGTGTAGCCAAGAGAATGCCGCTCGGCGTTGTAGCCATGGGGTTTTTCTTTAATATAATGAACGGATATCTCAACGGCAGATATATCTTAGGGTTTTCCGGGGGTTATGACAACAGCTGGCTGGCGGACCCCCGTTTTATCGTCGGAGTATTACTTTTTATCACCGGATATGTTATCAACCGCCAGGCAGACCAGGCACTGCGCGACTTGAGAAAGCCGGGCGAATCCGGCTATAAGATATCGTACAGCAGGTTTCATCGCTGGGTATCCAGTCCCAACTACCTGGGAGAAATTACTATCTGGGTGGGTTGGGCTTTAGCAACATGGTCACTGCCGGGGCTGGCTTTCGCGTTCTGGACGGTGGCAAACCTGATACCGCGCGCCAGGGCCAACCACGCCTGGTACCGCCGGACATTCGCCGATTATCCTGCAGAGCGCAAAGCCCTGCTGCCGAAAATCTGGTAGGCCGCCTTTTTTATCTAAAAAATGTAAAAAAACCTATTGACAGAGCGTACCGGCACCATTAAAATATTATTAGCAGTTTAAGAGTAGGACTGCTAATTGAATGAAAGAAGGCATTTACAGGGAGGAAGAAGATGGGAAGAGTGAAAGCTAACGGACGCTGTCCTAAATGCGGTGGCAACCTGTATCTGGATAGGGACTATATCGGGTGATACGAGCAGTGCCTGCAGTGCGCTTATATGAAAGACCTGGCGGTGGTATATCAGAATAAAAAGAAAACGGAAAAGGGAACCGCCGAGCCAGTCCCGGTGAAGAGACGGGGCAACATTAGTAAAAAGGATACTGCTCCTAATAAATAAAGGAACAAAATCAAAAAAATAATGAAGCCCGGTATTATCGCCGGGCTTTGTTGTTTATATAAAGATGCTAATATATGTATTTAAACGATATATGGGAGGATTTTGGCGGCGATACCTCCGATTAATATCGCCGTGATAAGGTTGGCGGCGGAAACTGCGAGAGCCGACTTCCAGCCGAACTCTTTAACTAAAATGCCTACGGTGGAAAGGCAGGGAATGTACAGCATGCCTACCAGCGCCAGCACGATAAGCTGAACAGGCGTAAGAACAGCCGCCAGATTGGCGCCGAAAATCACGGTCATGGTAAGGAGTATCATTTCTTTACGGACAAAGCCGAAAATCAGAAGAATCCCGGCGATGGCGGGGAGTCCCAGCCAGCTAACCGTAAGGGGCGATATAAAGTCGCTGACCGGCTGGAGAATCCCGTAAACATATAGTAACTGGACGACCGCCGAGCCGGCCATGTACAGGGGGAACACCAGGAATATCAGCGACTGGGTGCGCGCCCAGGTCTGTTTCAGGACCACGGAAAGAGACGGGAGCTTGAAGGAATGCATCTCCATTATCAGTCCCGGTGTATCGCCGGGGATGACTTTCATGGCAACCTTGACCGCAGCAAACATGACAATAATGTCGATGGCATAAAGCGCCAGCGCCCAGCCGATGCCAACATATACAGCCACCAGACCGAGAACGACGATAGTGCGGGCGGTGCAGGGGGCGAAGGTAATGGCGAATGATGCCAGCAACCTTTCGCGGCGGGTCCCCATGATCCGGGTGGCGGCAATGGCAGGGACGCTGCAGCCGAAGCCGAGGATTAAGGGTATGATAGCTTTACCGTGAAGTCCCATCTGGTGCATGGCGCTATCCAGCATGAAGGCGACCCTGGTCAGGATACCGGAGTCCTCCATAATCGCCAGCAGCAGATAGAAGGGAATAACGAAAGGCAGCACCAGCGTCACGCCGGCGACGAAGCCGCCGAAAAGTCCGTTCCAGAGGATGCTCCAGAACGACCCGCTGATTTGGGGGTCGACGGGCTGGAAAAAGCTCAAGGCATCCGAAAGCAGCGTGGAAAGCGCGTTGCCCACGGTGAATGTCCAGAGCAGCAGTCCGGCAATTACGATAACGGAGGTAACATAGCCGAACACCCGCTGGGTGGTCAGGCGGTCAAGGCGTTCAACGAAAGAAGGCTTGGATACCGCCTGTATTTGGACATCAGCGGCTATCTCATTAGCGAGGGCATACCTTTCCGAGGCAACGGCGGCGAAGCGCGGCTGCTTGTAGACTTCTTCCGTTTGTTTAGCCAGGGACTCGGAGGCAGCTATGACATCAGGGGATTTCGAGCGTACGAGGTCGGTGATTGCGGTATCTCCTTCAAGAAGCTTGAGAGCCACCCAGTGAGACGGATAGTCCAGGTCGAGATTTTCGGAGTCGATGAGCGCCGTCAATGCTGTAAGGCCGGCATCAATACCGCCCCGGAACCGCGCTCCTCTGCGATGGCGGCGATGACGGCCGCGACGACCGCGACGGCCCGCTCCGGGAGCTGGAAGTTCTTCAGGAACACCTTCGGTGACGGGTCGTGTTTCTATAACGCTTTCCGGGGATTTGGCGGTCTTGATAGCCCTGGCAACGAGTTCGCGGATACCCTGGCCTCTAGAGGCGACGGTGGGCACGACGGGTATTCCCAGTCGGTTTTCCAGCCTGGCAGCATCGATTTTTATGCCTTTCGACTCGGCGAGGTCGACCTGATTAAGGCAAACGACCATGGGCATGTCCATTTCCATTAATTGCAAGGTAAAAAAGAGATTGCGTTCCAGTACCGGAGCGCCGATGACATTGATGATAACATCCGGCTTTTCACAGGCGATGAAGTCCCGCGTGACAATTTCTTCAATGGAGAAGGTGGATAGAGAATAAATCCCGGGCAGGTCGACGATGGTGATATTATAGCCATCGAAGTCCAGGAAACCTTTAGCGCTATCCACAGTCTTGCCGGGCCAGTTACCGATGGTCTGGTGCGAACCGGTCAATTGATTAAAAATGACGCTCTTGCCCACGTTGGCATTGCCGGCCAGGGCGACGGTAAGGTTTTTCCCGTTGCGACTAACCGGTATTTTTTTCTGGGTGGTGGTGTGACATGAAGCGATATTAGCCAAACTGGACCTCACGGACTAACTGGTTACTTTTTCCACAAAGACATTGCGGGCGATTTCATCCCCGAGAGCTAGCCTGGAGCCGCGGCAGGCGATTTCCACCGGACCTTTGAGCGACGATACGCGGCTGACCTTAATTTTAGTATCGGGCGTCAGTCCCAGGTCCAGCAGGCGCCGGAGCACATTATTATCACCGCGGATAAAGCTGATCAGGCCTTCCTGGTTTTCCTTCAAATCGGACATCGAGACAACACTGGACTTTCGCTTGCTGATTTTTTCCGGATTGTCCTGCCCCCATTTGCGACATTCTTCGCAGCTGGAGAAACCGAGGTCGCAGGCGGGGATAAGCTGTCCGTCATCAGGGCAGCTGTCCGGTGATTTTAAAGCCTGGCACATAGCGCGGGCGGTCTCATCGGAGAGGGCGTGTTCCATTTCACAGGCTTCTTTGTGCACTCTATCATTGCCTATCTTCAACACATCGTGCAGGAACCTTTCCAGCAGACGGTGCTTGCGGGTCATTTTCTCGGCGATGCGGTAGCCTTTGGGGGTGAGTGTAACGCCCTGGTAGGGAGAATAGTTGACATAACGTTCGTTCGCCAACTTGTGCATCATCTCGGTTACGCTTGCAGGGGTAATGTTGAGACGTTTCGATATTGCCGAGGTGCTGGCGGGTTCGCTTTCCCGGGTCAGATTATACAAAGCTTCCAGATATTCTTCAGTGCTAGTGCTCATTTCAGACTCCTTTTAGGTAAACCTAAATATTAGGTACACCTAAATAATAGCAGGAATAAAAAGAATTGTCAAGAGTTATTTTTGACATATTAATATCAGGGCGATAATATTGAAACGGCAAAAAAGAATGGGGATTCTTTCCATGACAGACTTAAACCAAAGGATAGAAAAGCTGGCGCGGTGGATAATGGAGTCAAAATATATCGTAGTATTCACCGGCGCCGGCATCAGCACGGAGTCGGGCCTGCGCGATTTCCGCGGTCCGGACGGACTCTGGACGAGGCGCGATAAAGGGCTAGCCACACCACATCAAGACTTTACCGACGCCGAACCGAATAATGGTCATTATGCCATTAAGGAGCTGCAGGATTCGGGCAGGCTGGCATTCCTAATTTCCCAGAACGTGGACAACCTGCATCTGAAGTCCGGCATCAAGCCGGAGATACTGGCGGAGTTGCACGGCAATCTCACCAAGGTAAGGTGCGTATCCTGTGAGTTTAAGATGGATAGGGCAGAAGGGGAAGAAAAATGCCCCCTTTGCGGAGGCAGACTGGTGTCCGCGGTCGTAAATTTCGGGGACTCGCTGCCGGCGAAAGATTTGCAGGAATCATATAAGCATTCGCAGAAGTGCGACCTTTTTATCGTCGTGGGTTCGAGTCTGGTGGTCTACCCGGCAGCTGATATGCCCGCGGTGGCTATAGAGGCGGGAGCAAAGCTGGTGATTATTAACCAGGGCGAAACGCCCTTCGATAAAAATGCACACATACGGTTTGACGAGAAAATCGGCGAGGTACTACCACCGGCAGTAACGCGGCTGAAAGAGCTGCTGAAATCTAATGATTAATCTTCGGTCCAGTCGTAAATCGTACTCGACCAGACACGGTTGACGGCTGTTTCCAGCACCGCCCGGCGCGGTTCGGGGATATCTAAAAGGGGCGGGAGGAGTGGTTTATCCAGTTTCATCAGCAGGGGGCAGTACTTCTGAAGCATCAATATCGTGGTGCGGGCGCCGCCATAAACGATGTAGTCCATCGATTTTACGTATGGTTCCAACTGTTCGCGGGCATGCCCGCAGACGCGTATTAAAAAGGACTCTATCTGTTTATCGCGGTGGCGCTCGAAACGGTGCGCTGAAGAGCCCCCCTGGCGGTGCCGTCCGTGGACGAGTCCCGTGCCCACTTTACTGCTCACCAGCTTATCGCCGCGGCAGACGCCGACGGCATACGAACCCAAACGCACCAGGACAACGCCGATATGATATTTTTGGTTGAGCAGCGATTGCAGCGGGGTGGTATCAAGGGAGCGGACAACGCTTTTTTCAGCCACGGGGAAAGGCGGAATGACCAGATATTTTGACTGTTCACCCCTAAAAATGGCAGCTCCGGTAGGAGAGGATGTGATTATTTTTAAAAGACTGGTAGTAATATCCGGAGGAATCGGTACTTCCTGGAGGATATTTTCCAGTTCTTGAGGGGCAGGGCGGGGCGGCAGATAAAGCGTCAGGTTGATATCATCGGGAGTGGAGGCAAGTTTTTCCAGGAAATCGAGAGTTTTAGGGCGGGTGAGGACCAGCTTTTTTGATTTTACTGTCATTTTATAATCTGACCATGGTAACGCCGTCGCCGCCTTCATCGCGCACGCCGGGGCGGAAGGACTTCGCCAGCGGGTGGTTTTTTAAGAACTCCCGCACGATATTTCTCACCGTGCCGGTGGCGATGCCGTGAATGATACGGGCTTCTATAATATTGGACTGCGCCGCGTCGTTTAAATAGGCATCGAGGGCCGGCTCCACTTCATCGGCGCGCTTGCCCCGCAGGTCGAGTTCCATTGCTACTCTACGGGAAGGGGGTAATTTTACGGGCGGGGCGACTTTTCCTGCCGGCGAGGGGACGGTTTTTACCACGCTGCTTAAGGCGAGTCTCATTTTGGTCCTGCCCGCCTGCACCTCCACCTCCTGCGATTCTTCCGATATCGCCGTCACCGTGGCGGTAAGACCGGCTTCTTTTACCAGTACCGTATCCCCGGCTTTTATAACTCCGGCGTCTTCTTCGGGAGTTTCTGCGGCGGAAGGCTGCCAGACCTCGCTATCAAGCCGCTCGCGTACTTTAGCCAGCGAGCGTTTGGCTTGTTCTATTCTGGAGGCGGTCTTTTCCTTGCGCAGTTCGGCGGCTGCCTGGCGTATTTCTTTATGCAGTTCCGCCGCCTCACGCACGATTTCGTCACGAGCGGACTGAACCGCCCGGCATTCCTCGGTCTTCAGACGCTGCAGCTCTTTCTCCAGGTCGGCGCTGTGCTTGGTTACTGTATCCCGCTCGGTCAACAGGTCCAGTTCCAGGGCGGTGATTTTCTGTTTTTCTTCCATCAGGTTTGCTAGCAAGCCTTCCAGTTCCTGGCTGTGCCCGGAAAGCATGCTGCGGGCGTCGTTAATGATTTCCGCCGGAATGCCCAGTCGGGCGGCAGTGGCTAAAGCGTTACTGCCTCCTGGCGTGCCGATGGTCAGGTGATAGGTGGGCGCCAGCGTTTTAGGGTCGAACTCCAGCGAGGCGTTGTTCAATCCGGTGGTGGTATGGGCAAAAACCTTGAGGTCGCTGAAATGTGTAGTGGCAACCGTAAGCGTGCCCCGGGTGAGGAAGTGACGCAGTATCGCTCTGGCGAGGGCGGAGCCTTCCGCGGGGTCGGTGCTGGTGCCCAGTTCATCGAGGAGCACCAGGCTTTTACCGGTAGCCTGCCCGATAATGCGGACGATATTGCCCACGTGCCAGCTGAACGTAGATAGCGTCTGTTCGATGCTTTGCTCGTCGCCGATATCGGTGAAAACGCCGTCGAAAATCGGCAGTCGACTGGCACCGTCGGCGGGAACCGGCATGCCTGCCTGTGCCATGACACTCAAAAGTCCGATGGTCTTGAGCGTCACCGTTTTACCGCCGGTATTGGGGCCGGTAATTACCAGTACCGAGAAGCTATCGCCCAGTTCCACGGAAAACGGCACGGCTTTATCGCCGAGGAGCGGATGGCGGGCATTGACAAGTTTAATTGAGCCTGTCTCTTTGCCGTCGCCTTCGCTGTCCGGGGCGGAGATAAGCGGTTCGACGGCATTAATGCGGCGGGCGTACCTCGCCTTGGCTAATATCAGGTCGAGTTCCGCAGTCAACTCGATGCTGCGGGTAATGTCTTCTTTATGAGCGCCCACCTCGGCGCTTAAAAGGCGCAGGATTTTCTCTATCTCGTGCCGCTCTTCAGCCACGAGCTCGCGTATAGCGTTGCCCAGTCCCACGGTGGCGGTCGGCTCCATGAAGACCGTAGCGCCGGTGTTGGAAATATCGTGGACGATGCCCTTGACGTCATGGCGGTTTTCTAATTTAACGAGGAGGACATAACGCCCATCACGCTCGGTGATGACGTCTTCCTGGAGTAAACGGTCGCCCCGCGGCGAACGGACGATAGCTTCCAGTTTTTCCAGTATCTGGCTGCGGGTAGTACGCAGCTGCGTCCGGATATTCGCCAGGGCGGGCGACGCCGCATCCAGGACTTCACCGGCGGGGTCGATACAGGCGCCGATATCTTTTTCAATCTGGTGCAGTTCGACAATGCCTTCAGCGATATTCCAGAGCAGGGGAAAATCACCGGAAATACTTTTAAGGTAGCGACGTAAATCATGGAGGGCGGCCAGCGTTTGCTGGACTTCTATCAGGCTTAAAGCATCGAGGATGCCTTCCAGGGCCGCCAGTTTGACCTTATCGCGGATATCATGAGTGCTCCCGATGGAGAAGCCTTTATCCAGAGCGAGCAG
>MGMT01000070.1 GCA_001796525.1 Chloroflexi bacterium RBG_13_51_52
TTTTTTATAGAGGTGTACCATGGCTAAAGATAAAGACAAGAAGAAAAAAGAAAAGCACCTAACCCCGATTAAACAGGGCGATAAATTTATTTGTCCTCACTGCGGAGCCGAGGTACCGATGAGTCAGCCCTGCCCGACATGCAGTCTGGATATAGACTGGACGAAGATTTAGGATAGTTAACAACACTGTCATTCCAGCGGAAGCTGGAATCCAGGTGGTGGGGGAACCCTAACTCAATCATCCGCCGTGGATAACAAATAAAACGTTAAGCTTATCGCCGTTTTTAAGCGGCGTGTTCATGTCCTTGGGGTAAACGCTCTTTCCGTTGATAAAAAAGTCGTAGGAATGCATCAGGTCGCCGTCTTTATTAAGCAGCATCTTCTTAAGGTCGGGGAACTGCCGCACCAGGTCGTGAAGGCACTCGCGGACGGTCTTGCCTTCCACTTTCATGTTCAGCACACCGTCGGTATAGCTGCCGAAAATCGATGATATTTCTACGTCTACGCTCATTTCTTTTTCACCTGTTTCGATGGTGTGCCGCAGTGTTCGCAGGCGGGGTCGCGGCTGATTTTAAACTCGCTGAATTTCATCCTCAAGCCGTCGAAGTTCAGCAGCCTGTCGGTCAAAAGCTCGCCCAGCCCCACTATATATTTAATGACCTCCGTAGCCTGGATACAGCCGATGACCGCCGGCGTCACGCCGATGACGGGGAATTTTTCTTCAGGCACCGAAGCGCTGTGATAGAGGCAGTTTAGGCAGGCGGTCTTTCCCGGTAACACCGTCATGGCTCTGCCCTCGAAGCCGTAGACCGCCCCGTGGAAGAACGGAATCCCCTTTTTTATAGCCGTCCTGTTTAAGATATAGCGGGTCGGCAGGTTGTCCATGGCATCCACTATAAGGTCGGCATCCCCGACGAGTTGGGATACATTTGCCTCGGTAATTGTCTCAAAGATGGGCTCAATCTTGACGCCTGGGTTGAATTTCCCCAGCTTAGCCGCCGCCGAATCCACTTTACGCTTGCCGATATTCTCTTTCCAGTGCAGGACCTGCCGGTTGAGATTGCTCAACTCCACCTTATCATGGTCGGCGATACGCAGCGTGCCGATACCCGCGGTAGTGAGGTAAATAGCCACCGGCGAGCCCAGACCGCCCGCGCCCGCGAGAAAGACTTTAGCCTTTTTGAGCTTTTCCTGTCCCGCCTCCCCGAACCCGTATATCATTATCTGGCGGTCATACCTTTGCAGTTCTTCTGCGGTAAGCATAATCTTACCTCGCTTGCTTAAATTGTCTCGCTATCTATCCATTCCAGGTAGTCGCGACTGCCGCCGACGATAGGAAGGGCGATTATCTCCGGGAGGCGATAGCTGTGGATTTTCTTGACCGACTTGATGACCTCCGGCAGCAGCGATTCCTTGGTCTTAACGATGAGCAGGCTTTCCTCAGTCGAATCCAGCTTGTCTTTCCACCAGAAGTGGGAATTTACCACCGGAACGATGTTGACGCAGGCAGCCTCTCGCTTTTTCACGAGAGATTTCGCTATTTTCTGTGCCTCTTCAGGGTCTTTAGCGGTGATAAAGACAACGATGTAACTTTTCTGTTCCATATTGTTAAACGATTTCCAGCATGCGTTCGACGGGTACCAGGGCTTTAACGCGTATTGCTTCCGGCACTTTAACCTCCGGAGTCAGTGTTTCCAGGGAATCCAGGATTTTTTCCAGCGTGATTTTCTTCATGTTGGGGCATACCGCCTTTTTAGAAGCGGCGATGAATTTCTTGCCGGGGTTCTCTTTAGTAAGGCGGTGCACGATTTCAATCTCCGTTCCGACGATTAGCTCTTGAACGTCTTCACGGGCGGCGTAGCGTATCATGCCGCTGGTGCTCAAGGCTTCATCAGCCAGGGCGATAACATCCGGGCGGCATTCAGGGTGAACTACGACTTTAGCGTGGGGGTATTCTTTTTTCCGCACGATAATATCTTCCGGGAGGATTTTGACGTGGGTGGGGCAATAGCCCGGCCAGAGATGCATCTGTTTGCCGGTCTTTTTAGAGATAAAGTCGCCAAGATACTGGTCCGGCACGAACAAAATCTCTTTACTGTCAATGCTGCTAACGACCTTCACGCCGTTAGCGGAAGTGCAGCAGTAATCGGACTCGGCTTTAACGGCGGCGGAAGAATTGATATAGGTGACGACGGTGGCATTCGGTAATTCCTTCTTTTTCTGACGCAGCTGTTCGGCGGTAATCATATCAGCCATGGGGCAGCCGGCGCCGGCATCCGGCAGCAGCACGGTCTTGCGGGGATTGAGAATGGAAGCCGTCTCCGCCATAAAGTGCACGCCGCAGAATACGATAACATCGGCATCGGTTGTAGCGGCTTTCTGGCTAAGCTCCAGCGAGTCTCCAACGAAGTCGGCTATGTCCTGCACCTCCCCGCGCTGGTAATTATGAGCGAGGATGACGGCATTACGCTGTTTTTTTAGCTTTAAAATTTGCTCGACCGTTGTATTCGCCATATATCCATTTTACCCTAAAAGCGATTTTAATCACAGAGTACCCTGGCAGCGCCGGAGTAGATTTTCATGCTCGCGGCTTCGATGACTCTCACGTCCATATCGGTATTGATTTTCGTGCCCTTATCACGGACGAAGCCGATGACAGTGATGCCGCATTTTTTACCGATTGCCAGTCCTTTATCGGTCACGGCGGTCTTAGTGGCGACGACGGGGATGCCGCAACGGCAGATTTTGGTGACCATTTCCGAAGCCATACGGCCGGTGGAGACAAGGAACGTTTTAGAGCAATCGATTTTATTTAAGAGAGCATAGCCGGCAACTTTATCCAGACTGTTGTGGCGTCCGATGTCCTCCACCATGCAAATGGGGTCGGCTTTAGCGGAGAATAGCCCGGCGGCGTGGACGCCTTCCGTTTCCCCGTAGAGTCCGGCGCTTTTAAAAAGGGCATTCATGGCGTTGTAGATATCTTGTTTGCGAATGACGCTGTTCGACTTTATTTTACGCAAGCCGGTGTCTTCGAAGTAGGCAGACCTGCCGCCGCCGGAGACGATACGGTAGTTGGTACTGGAGGTATCGGTCAGTGTTCTGCGCTCGTCTTTCAGTATCACTTGAGCCGTGTTATTTTTAATATTTATAGAGTCCAGTTCATCTATGGTATTAATGAAGCCCTGACCGAAAAGATAGCCGACGACGAATTCTTTTTCCATGGTTGGGGTAATGGAAGCGGTAGCGAGAAGATTGTTATTAAGGTATATCGAAAACCCCTGTTCGATGACGACGCCGGTCTTTGCAGGTGATAGCCTGCCGTCGGCAAGTTTCCGGCAGTCCATTTGCTTCGAGGTTGTTGGTGGAAAAGACTTTTTGCTCATATTCCTATTCGATTCTCTCCGGGCGACTGTAAACGGTCATCGTTTTGCCCCGCACCAGCCCGACGATGGTGATACCGGCTTTTTCCGCGATTTCCATCGCCAGGGTGGTGGGCACGCCCTTGGTAGCGATAATGGGGATATTAACGTTGCGGCATTTTAAAATCATCTCGGAAGGCTGGCGGCCGGTGGAAGCGGCTAAAGTCCGACTGAAATCAACGTCATGGAGCAGACCGTAGCCGATGACTTTATCCAGGGCGTGATGGCGCCCTAAATCTTCGGCGATGCAGACCGCCTTTTTGCCGTCGAGGAAAAGCCCCGCGGAATGCACCGCCTCGGTCTCCGAGAAGATATCTGATTTTAAGATGGCTCTAACGCAATCGAAGATATCGGCTGTTTTTACTTTAAGATTGGAACTAATTTTATCTGATATAGATTTATTTTTCAGGGAGGCAGCCAGCGTGACCTCGGCGGCGTTGTTTTTTATAGTCAAAGATTTTACGTCGTTGGCACGGCGGATGATACCCTGCGCAAAGAGGTGACCGATAACGAACTCTTTTTCCAGCGCCGCCATAATCATGGCGGTGGCATAGTGCTTGCCGTCGATGCGGATGGTCAAAGCGGTCTCTTTAATGATTCTTTCAGTAGATAGGGTGCATCCGCTGTCGACATGAGTGTACTCGACTTTTCCCAGGATTTTGTTAGTCATCTTGTTTCTGTTTAGTCGTTATTTTTATAGCGTCACCGGGTTTAATACGTCCGCCGCGGACGACCCTGGCGAAAATCCCCTCCCGCGGCATAATGCAGTCGCCAATCTGTTGGCGGATAGCGCAGTCGGCATGGCATTCCTTGCCTATCTGGGTCATTTCCAGTACCACTTCTTTACCTACGTTCAAGCGCGTGCCGACGGGCAGGGAAATGAGTTTAATGTCTTTAGTGGTGATATTTTCCGCGAAGTCGCCCGACTTTAAATCGAGACCTTTGCCCCGCATTTTATCGATGCTTTCGATAGCCAGCAGGCTGACCTGGCGGTGAGTAGTGCAGTCGGCATGGGCATCGCCGACGACGCCGAAGTCTTTTTGGACAACCACTTCCGCGACGGGCGTTTTTACCGTGCCTTTCTTTTCACTACGACATACAGCGATTACGGAGGACATAGTTCACCTTCCCTGTCTGATTATCGTGCCGCCGCCGATGACGCTATCGCCATCATAAAAGACCACGGACTGGCCGGGGGTGACCGCCATCTGCGGCTCGGCAAATTTTACATAAACACTTTTTTCATCTCGTGGAGTGATAACAGCATCGGCTTCCGGGTGGTGGTACCTGATGCTGGCTTTCACTTTAAAAGGCTTTTCCGGTGCCGGTACGGCTATCCAGTTCAAGCTATCGGCTGCCAATGCGTCGGTATAGGTCTGTGCTTTAGTGCCGACGATAACGGCATTCCGGGCCGGCTCAATGGCGGTTACATAGAGGGGTTTTGACGCGCTGATACCCAGTCCCCTGCGCTGGCCGACGGTATAAAAGGCGATGCCTTCATGCTGTCCTACCACGTTGCCCTTCACGTCGAGTATCGGTCCGTCCGTGGGTAATGTTGAAGCATGGGCTTTTAAAAACGGGATATAATCGCCGCCCGGTATAAAGCAGATTTCCTGGCTTTCGGGTCGGTCGGCAACGGGCAATTTAAGCTCACCGGCGATTTTCCTGACGGTATCTTTGGTCAAATTACCGACCGGGAAAAGGGTGCGGCTTAACTGCTCCTGCTTTAGCAGGTAGAGGAAATAGGACTGGTCTTTACGGGGGTCTTTGCCTTTTTTCAGCAGGTATCTGCCGTGGCTATCTCTTTCAATCCCGGCATAGTGTCCCGTAGCTAAAGCTTCCGCCCCCATTTCCCCCGCTTTTTCCCAGAGCTTGCCGAACTTGATATAGTGGTTGCACATGACGCAGGGGTTGGGCGTATTGCCCAGGCTATACTCCTGGCAAAAATCGGCGATAATGACGCGGCTAAAATAGTCCTGCAAATCGATTGTATAATGAGGAATTTCCAGTCGGGCGGCCACTTTACGGGCATCCTCGACAGCATCAAGTCCGCGACCGTTTTGTCCGTTGTCGGTGGTAGGGCACAGTTGCATCGTTACGCCGAAGACCTCGTGCCCCTCCTGTTTTAGCAAAGCAGCCGCTACGGAAGAATCGACGCCTCCGCTCATGGCAACGGCTATTTTCATTACTTCATTTTCTCCAGGGCGACTTTAGCGGCGACCTCGCCGGAGAGGAACATGGAGCCGAAGGTGGGGCCCATGCGGGGGAGTCCGTAAACGGCGCCCACCGCCATGCCGGTAACGATTAGACCGGGAAAGCATTCCCCGGTATGCTCCACGATAAGGTCTTCTGACTTTTCAATCCACATTGCGCCTTCGCCCTTCATCTTTATCAGGTTACGCTTTTCCAGCTTGGCAACGACGGTGGCATCATGCCCGGTGGCATCGATGACGACCTTGGCCTCGATAGCAACGGGGTCGAGGGCGGCTACCTGCCGCGGCAGCGAGGCAATCGGCGACCAGTTGATGACTGCCCCGCACACCCTGCCGTCTTTTACCACCAGGTCTTCAAGCATGGTCATATTAAAGATCTTGACCCCCGCCGCGCAGGCAGCGGCGATAAGGGCGGCGCAGGCATGGGGCGCGTCGCAAACTACCAGTCCCTTGGCGACGGTTTTGTATGGCACGCCCAGTTCATCGAGGATTTTTTCACCGGGGTGCCTTACGGTTACCTTGGGCATAAGGTAGCCCCCGCTCCAGAAACCGCCCCCCAGGTAGTTATTGCGCTCGATGATGACCACTTTTTTCCCGGCGCGGGCGATGTCGCGTCCGGCAACCAGTCCGCTGGGGCCTCCCCCGATGATGATACAATCGCTTTCTACGTACTCATTGAACTCTTTAGCGAATTCCTCGACTATCGCCCGGGTTATCACTACCTCGCCAACGGGGCTGAATTTCACCATTTAATCCACTCCTTCCAGGATAACAATATTATCGATACGCGGGCTTAAATACCTCCGCCCTGTGAAAATTCTCTTGCTATCTCTTCAATCTGCTTTTGCATATCATCCGGGGGGACGGTGATGCCGCTTAAGCTTTCCAGCTTTTTCAGGCGTTCTTCCAGTTGGTGATGGTCTCTAAGCACCAACTTGAGCGCCTCCGCGACGGGGTCGGGCAACTTGCCGTGTTCAAGGTCCATGGCGGGTCTTTCTTTCTTGGAGACGACTCTGCCGGGGATGCCCACCACGGTAACACCGGGGGGCACGTCTCTAATGACTACCGAGCTGGCGCCTACCCTGACACCGTCGCCGATGGTGATAGCGCCCAGAGCTATCGAACCGCTGCCCATCTCGACGCCGTTGCCGAGAGTAGGGTGGCGCTTCTTTTTCTCCATCGAGGTACCGCCCAGCACCACTCCCTGATAGAGCAAAACGTCATCGCCGATTTCAGACGTCTCACCGATAACGACACCGGTGCCGTGGTCGATAAAAAACCGCCGTCCGATTTTAGCGCCGGGGTGTATTTCAATGCCGGTAAAAAAGCGGGCAACGCCGGAAAGGAAACGCGCCAGCAGTTTCAGATGATGGTTCCAGAAAAAATGGTTGATGCGGTGCGCCCAGATAGCGTGAAGGCCGGAATAGCAGAGAAGAATTTCCAGCGTGCTCCTGGCCGCAGGATCTCTAACGAATGCCGTTTTTATGTCTTCCCTCAATGTCCTGAACATTTTTAATTTCCTCTTATGATGATAATCAGGAAGGGAAAGCTGCAAGTCCTTGTCTCAATTATACCCTATTTCGCCGGGTAATAAACCAGTGATAATGGAGATGATAGTTGACTAAATCAGTAAACATTTATTATTTTATCAGTTATACATACTACCGTCAACTTTGAAGTATGCTTGTTTATTGTGTAGAATAAAGCCGATGGCAATGGAATTAAGGAACCTGCCGGGCGTCGACAGGATATTGACGGACAAACGGGTTGCCGGGGCAGCGAAAAGCTGTCCTCACGACCTGCTGGTTAGCGTTATCCGGGAGCAGCTGGAGTTAGAGCGGGCTTCCATATTGAAGGGAAAGTCCGGCGCGTCTTTAGACGATATAGTGAAAAACGTACTGGAGAGACTTGAAGCCGTGCTAAAGCCGAGTTTGCGGCGGGTGGTCAATGCTTCCGGCGTGATACTGCATACCAACCTGGGGCGGGCGCCTTTAAGTAGAGATGCCCTGGCGGCGGTGGATTCTGTTAGCCGCGGCTATGCCAACCTGGAGATAGATATGGAAAGCGGTAACAGGGGGTCGCGCCATGTGCATGTAGAAAGCCTTTTGTGCCGGCTGACCGGCGCCGAAGCGGCAATCGTCGTTAATAATAACGCGGGGGCGGTGCTTCTGGGATTGACGGCGCTGGCGCGGCGCAAGAAAGTAATCGTTTCCCGGGGGCAGGCGGTGGAAATCGGCGGGGGCTTCCGCATTCCCGATGTCATGCGGCAGAGCGGCGCCAAGCTCATCGAGGTAGGGACGACCAACTGCACCTATGCCCGCGACTTCGAGCAGGCCATCGATGAAGGAGTGATAGCATTGATGCGGGTGCATTCCAGCAACTTCCGCCTGGTGGGATTCACTAGCGAAGTAACGCTGGAAGAGCTGGTAGAAATAGCCAAAAGGCATAACCTGATGGTTTTCGACGACCTGGGGAGTGGCAGCCTGCTGGATACGACGGTCTTCGGGCTGGCGCCGGAGCCGATGGTGCAGCAGAGCATCAAGGCGGGAGCAACCCTCACTTTCTTTTCCGGCGATAAATTGCTGGGCGGTCCGCAGGCAGGCATTATTGTCGGGGAAAAGCAATATATAGACAAACTCAAAAAACACCCATTAGCGCGGGCAATGCGCATCGATAAAACACGACTGGCCGGACTGGCGGCGACGCTGTTCCATTATCTCAAGGGGGAGGCGGCTTTAAAAATACCCGTCTGGCAGATGATAGCCGCGCCGCTTAAAGAAATAGAAAAGCGCGCCGGGACATGGGCTAAAGTCCTCGGAGAGGAAGCTAAGGTAGTAAACGGGGAGACGATGATTGGCGGGGGCAGTCTGCCCGACGGCAGCCTCCCCACGAAGCTGGTGGCTATCGGTGGGGGCAGTAAAAAAGTGCAGAATATCAGCCGCACACTGCGCCTTAGAGAAGTGCCGCTAATCGGACGGATTGAAAAAGATTCATTGATCCTAGACCCTCGTACGGTGCTGCCGGAAGAGGATGAAATCGTCATCAAAGCGCTTTCCGAGATAGTCGGTTAATAGACATATTCCTGGATAAAAAAATAGTATTACAGGAGTTTTTGTCATGAGTGAAAAAGAGATTATCCTTAGATACGGCTTTAATCCCCACCAGAAACACGCCCGGATATACGTAAAAAAGGGGACGCTGCCCTTCAGGGTACTGAACGGGGCACCGGGGTATATAAATATGCTGGATGCGCTTAACTCATGGCAGCTGGTCAAGGAGCTTAAACAGGCGCTCAAGCTGCCGGTGGCGGCTTCGTTTAAGCACGTCAGTCCGGCCGGGGTGGCGGTGGGCATATCGCTTTCCGATGCCCTCAAGAAAGCCTATTTTGTCGATGACATGGAGCAGTCGCCGCTGATGGTGGCTTATGCCCGGGCGCGCGGTGCCGACCGCGTTTCCTCCTACGGCGACTTTGCGGCTTTTAGCGATACCATTGATGTTGCCACGGCTAAATTGATTAACAGGGAAGTCTCTGACGGCGTTATCGCACCCGGCTATGAAAAAGGGGCGCTGGAGATTCTCAAGGCGAAGAAGGGCGGCAAGTACCTGATAATAGAAATCGATACCGATTACACGCCGGAAGAAACAGAAACAAGAGAAGTCTTCGGCATCCGGTTCGAGCAGAAACGCAACAACGCCGTCGTCACCGCCGAAATGCTGAAAAACACCGTCACAAAAAAGAAAGATTTTCCTGCCGGCGCGGTGCGTGACCTTATCGTTACCACCGCCGCTATCAAATATACGCAGTCCAACACCATCGGCTTCGGCGTGGAAGGGCAGGCTATTGGCATCGGTGCGGGACAGCAATCGCGCATCCACTGCACGCGGCTGGCTGCGGAAAAAGCCGACCGCTGGTTCCTTAGGCAGCATCCGACTGTACTTAGCATAAAATTCAAGCAGGGGGTGGCGCGGGCGGAAAAGAATAACGCCATCGACCTTTATTTGCAGGAAAGGCTGAACAGCTTCGAGAAGGAAAATCTGAAAGCGGCGATGGAAAAAGTGCCACCGCAGCTTACCTACGATCAGAAGAGAGAGTGGCTGGGCAAGCTCAAGGGGGTATCCCTTTCCTCCGACGGCATGATACCCTTCCGCGATACCATCGACCGCGCGTACGAGAGCGGTGTGGCTTATGTTTTACAGCCCGGCGGTTCGATACGCGACGCGGACGTGATTAAAGCCTGCGACGCTTACGGCATGGTGATGGCTTTTTCCGGCGTCAGGCTGTTCCATCATTAACAGAAGTTGAAAGGTGGTATTGATTAAACCGGAGCACGGGCGTCCCTGCCCGTGAGTAAACGTAAATAGGAATAAAAATGGCGTCTGGTTCTAAGTTAAAACCGGTTAAAGAATTCAGAATACATAAAAGGAATTTGCCACACTGGGAGCATCCCGGGAGTGTCTATTTTATCACTTTTAAAGCGGCGTCAGGCTATGAGCTGGTGGATGCGGCTAAAGATATTATTTTCAATACCATAAGACATCATGCCGATAAAAAATATAAACTATATGGCTGTGTGGTTATGAAAACCCATGTCCATATAGTATTGTCTCCTCTTGAGGAGTCTAAGAATAGCTATTATAGTCTGACTCAAATAATGCATAGCATTAAAAGCTACTCTGCCAATAGAATACAAAGAGCATTGAATAAACAGGGTAGTGTGTGGGTTGTTGAAAACTATGACCGGATTGTTAGGGATGATGATGCTTATTACGAAATATTGAATTACATTCTTTTTAATCCTGTAAAAGCGGGAATTGTACATAAACCGGAAGAATATCGATGGCTGTTTTATAGAGGAAATGAATGATGTAAATATTTACAGGCAGGGACGCCTGTATAAAACGAGTGAAATTAAAATCGTTAAAAAATTAGGTGGTTGAAATATTAAAAATGTTTGTACTGGGTACGGCCGGCCATATCGACCACGGGAAATCGCTGCTGGTGCAGGCGCTGACCGGCATCGACCCCGACCGCCTGCGCGAGGAGAAAGAGCGGGGCATGACCATCGACCTGGGCTTTGCCTGGCTCAAGCTCCCGAGCGGTCGGGAAGTGGGTATCGTGGACGTGCCCGGCCACGAACGCTTTGTTAAGAACATGCTGGCGGGGGTCGGGGGCATCGACCTCGCTTTACTAATCGTCGCCGCCAACGAAGGCGTCATGCCGCAGACCAGGGAGCACCTCGCTATCCTCGACTTAATCGGGGTGAAGCGGGGGGTAGTCGCCATCACCAAGAAAGACCTGGTGGACGATGAGCTTTTGACACTGGTGCGCATGGAGGTGGAGGAGCTTATCGCCGCGACGACTATTGCCGGTGCGCCCATCGTCGAGGTATCGGCGGTAACCGGGGAAGGCCTAAAAGAGCTATCAGGCGCCATCGATGCGCAGCTGGACAAGACCGAACCTAAAAAAGACCTGGGACGTCCCCGCCTCCCCATCGACAGGATTTTCACCATCGCCGGCGCCGGCACCGTGGTCACCGGCACGCTAATCGACGGCGCTTTAGCCACGGGGCAGGAAGTGGAAATCGTACCCACCGGACTGAAGTCGAGGCTGCGCGGACTGCAAACGCACAAAGAAAAAATAGATACCGCCGCTCCGGGCAGTCGGGTGGCGGCGAACCTGGTGGGGCTGAACACCACCCAGTTGACGCGCGGCGATGTGATTACCATCCCCGGCTGGCTCAAACCGACCAAATCAGTCGCGGTGAACCTCAAGCTGATTGCCTATTTACAGCGTCCGCTGCGGCACAGCGCGGAGGTCAGTTTTCATACGCTGGCGGCGGAGACGATGGCTAAAGTGCGCCTGCTGGAGAGCGAGGAGCTTAAACCTGGCGATACTACCTGGGCGCAGCTGATGCTGGAAAGACCGCTGGCGGTTATCAAAGGCGACCGCTATATCATCCGTTCGCCGATGGAGACGCTGGGCGGCGGTGGCATCGTGGACACGGGGGCAAAACGAATCCGCCGTTTCCGCCCGGAGATAATCG
>MGMT01000071.1 GCA_001796525.1 Chloroflexi bacterium RBG_13_51_52
GGAGTTGGATTTCCCCGGCTGGGTGGATAGTGCTTACCGGGACTGGTTTAACCAGCTGAAAAGTGCATCCTATGGTGAAAACGGCTATCCCTGGACCAGGCTGGGTTATACCTACGACTGGGGTAATGATAATAATGAAATAGGTTTGAGCGAATTCGTCATCCGGGCGGGCAGTACCGTCGGGATTTACAGCGTTTCCGGCAATCTGGATTACCTGAAAAACTAGAATTTCTTTGATATCTTATTTTCCTCTTTGCGGCAGAAATATATTCGCATGCGGGATAAAAATTACTCGTAAATGCTATAATGAAAATCAGAAAATACCACGTTTGATTTTAAGGAGTTATAAATGCTGGCGGCGCTTGGCACTGTAGTGGTGACCTCTTTATCCGGCGTGATGATGCCGGGCCCCATGTTCGCCGTGACCCTGGCAAAAAGCATTAAGTCGCCGTGGGCGGGGTTGATGGTATCACTGGGGCATGCCGTCATCGAGGTGCCGCTGATACTGCTTATCTATTTCGGACTGAAGAACTTTTTCCAGAATGAAATTTTGCAGCTGGTTTTGAGTGTGCTCGGCGGCGGGATGATTGTCTGGATGGCCTACGATTTGTTCCGCGCCCGCCGGAAACTCGCCAGGGAAGGCAAGGACACATCCTATAACGCTTTCACCGCCGGTATTTTGATGAGCGGGTTGAACCCGTTCTTCCTGTTCTGGTGGGCGACCGTCGGCAGCCTGCTTTTAACACAATTCATCGATGCGGTAGGCACCTGGGGGCTGCCCTTTTTCATCGTCGTTCACTGGCTCTGCGACCTGGTCTGGCTGTCGCTCGTATCGTTCACCATTTTCCGGACGCACAGGTTCTGGGGGCAGAGGTTGCAGGAGTGGATTTTCATCGTCTTGAGCGCGGCGCTGCTCTACTTCGGGGGGCAGTTCATCGTCAAGGGGATTATCGCTTACGCAGGGGCGGGGAGCTAATTATCCCCACCCCCGTTATTCTTAAGTTTTTCAGACTTTCACCGGGGTCGATTTCTTTCTACCGAAAAACCTGCCCCACTCGTTCTTGTCCCACACCACCAGCAGCCCCGGGGCGACGAAAACGGAATCGAAAGTCCCGGCGATAACGCCCACCATCAGGACGATTATAAAATTCTGGATTGTTCCGCCCACGAAGATTAAAAGCGCCAGGCAGGTAATCAGGATGGTGATGCTGGTGTTCAGGGAACGACCCAGCGTTTCTATCTGGCTCCTGTTGACCACCACCTCGAAATCCGGGCTGACGCCGCTTTTCTGGTTTTCACGCATCCTGTCGAAAACGACGATGGTGTTGTCCAGGCTCACGCCGACGATGGCGAGAATGCCGGTGATGAACATCAGGTTCATTTCCCAGCCGAAGAACCGACCGAGCAGCGAAAACAGCCCTATTGTGACCAGAATATCATGCAGCAGGGCAATAACGAAGCAGGTGCCCCAGCGGAAAGGTCGGGGCATTTTACGGAAGGCATAGGTAACATAGAGAAGCATACCGACCATTGCCACGGCGACGGCTATGGCGGCGTTACGCGCTGTTTCCGAGGCTACCATCGGCGAAACGGAGTTGAAGGACGCTTCCGAAAGCGTACCGAATCTTGCCGTCAGGCTGGACTCCAGTTGTGCCTTTTCGGCGTCCGTTAATTCATGGGTGCGGATGAGGAACTGTCCTCCGCCGGTACGCTGGATAATTGCATCATTATAGCCCATGTCTGTCATTTCCTGTAGAAAATCATCATATTCCACCGGCGTCTCGAACCTTAGTGATAGTATGGAACCACTGCTGAATTCGATACTCGGTTTAAGTCCGAACGCTACCAGCGAAATAATCGCCACCACGATGAGTATTCCCGATATAAGAAAGTACCAGAACCTTTTTCCGATTATATCCAGCATTATTTTTTGCCTCCGGTAACAGTAAATAGCCACGTTTTAGTCGATAGTCCGGTGCCCGCCAGTGCACGCAGTAGCGTACGGGTTACTAGGACTGCCGTGAAAATACTTACCAGAGCGCCGACAAATAGCGTCACGGCAAAGCCTATCACGGCGGCGTTATGGACGGCCGTATTGCCCAGCCAGTAGAGAATGATACAGGCAATAAAGGTCGTCATATTGCTATCCCAGATAGCCGACCATGCCCGGTGGAAGCCGGCTTCAATAGCTGCTCCCAGCGTCCTTCCGGCACGGAATTCCTCCTTCATTCTTTCGAAGATAAGGACATTGGCGTCCACGGCTATGCCCATGGAAACGATAATACCGCCGATGCTGCCCAGGCTCAAGGTAATCGGCCAGAGCTTGCATATCGTGAGCGTCAAGGTAGCGTAGAAGATAAGCGCCAGGCTGGCCATGAAGCCGGGCAGGCGGTAGTAGGCAATCATGAATATCATCACCAGCACCAGGCCAATGAGCCCGGCTTTCCAGCTCATCGTGATAAACTCGGCGCCGAGAGTTGCCGATACTTTCTCCTGGTAAACCGGCGGTCTCTTCAGGGGCATCGGCAAAGAACCGGATTTTAACAGGTTTGCCAATTGTTCCGCCTCGGAAATAGTGAAACTACCGGAAATCGTGCCTTTACCGTTAAATTTTTGAGCTTTTATTTGCGGGGCCGAAAGCAGGTTATTGTCGAGGAAAATCCCAAGGACATACTGTAACGAATATGTCTCTCCCGGATTATAAAGGCGCAAAGCTATCTGGTCGAAAATTATTGTGCCTTCGCTATTCCACTGGATATTGATTTCCGGAGTACCCGCACTCCGGTTGATACCGGGTTGGGCATCGTCTAGTAGGGCGCCGGTGAGGGGTATGCCGTCATCACCCCGGGACGGCACCCAGGACGCTACGGTGCCGTATTCTTTCAATGTCTCTTTATCAATGGGATTGCCGTCGGCATCAACGAATTGAAGACCGTTCTCATCCGATGTCAGGGTAGCGAGGAACTTGCCGTATTCTTTATCCTGGCCGAGTTGGTTAACGAAAAGTCGGGTGGATGTCTCCGTAGTATCGAAGAAATTGGTGACATTGCCAGTAGTATAATCACTAAGATACACCAGTGTGCCGTCACTTTTGCGTTCGACCTCCCGGAACTCAAGGTAGCCGGTCTGTTCCACCAGGCTTTTAGCCGCATCGATATCGGTAAAACCGGGAAGCTGAATCATGATACGGTCGGCGCCAAGCTGCTGGATAACAGGTTCGGTCACCCCGAACCTGTCGATACGGTTCTCTATTGTGAGTATAGTCCGGTCAATAGCCGCCTGCTGGTCCACGGTCGTATTCTCGGTGAAATCCGCCTGGTAGACCAGGTGCACGCCGCCGACAAGATCAAGCCCCAGATGAAGCCCTTCCCGCCCCAGTCTATTGGAATCAACGGGAAACAACACCCACAGTGTAGCGGCAAAGATTAAGATTATTACCAACAAGACGATGTTGTTTGTTTTAGTCATTTTTCTCTCCGGGTAGATTTACTTACAATATTTTACTTCATTTCAGAAAGGAGCTGCCTGATGTACGCTAAAGCCTGTTCACGGGTGGAAATTTCGCCGGCGCCTTGAGCTTCCCTTAATTCCTCCAGTAGTTTCCCGATTTGCGGCCCGGGGTCGAGATTAAGAATTTTCATGATTTCATGCCCATCGAGGATTTTTGGTGGTGAGGATATATTTGCCTCGTTAAAATGTTTTTCCAGTACGTATTCCGTCATGCGGCAGTGTTCCCGCCACTGTATGATATCCAGCGTTGCCGCCCTGGCAGCCAGATGGTCGGCCAGGCACAGGTACAGCAGGTCGATGCCCGCTTCGCCGGTGTCACGGAAATAACGATAGATAGCCCGGTCGGTGGGCATGCCCTCGTTGCTCATCTGGGTGGGGCGAAGGTGGTATTTAACGAGGAGCGCCACAAGCTGTATTTCCTTGTTGCTGAACCTCAACCTTTCCATGATGCTCGCGGCGGTTGCAGCGCCTGTCTCCGGGTGTCCCAGGAAACGCATCCTGCCTTCTTCGATAGTCTTGGTTTGCGGCTTGGCAATATCATGAAGCAACGCCGCCAGCTTTAGCATTGATTTGGCGGTACTGCCGCTGCTTATTTCCCGGCTAAAGTGTTGTTCTAGTTTCTCCGACCACGGTACTGATGACAGTACTTCTTCTTCGGCGTATTCCAGCGTCGATTCTCTTAGGAGGAATTCCAGTGCTGCTACCGTTTGAATGGAATGGTCGAAAACGTCCCAGGTGTGCTCCTTGGGCTGCTCGACCCCTTTTAAGGGGGCAAGTTCCGATACCAGGGCAGTCAGCAGACCGAGCTTATCGAGGTAAAATAGGCGCTGTCCGGCGCCGGGCAGCGCCAGAAGGCGGAGCAGTTCTTCTCTGACCCTCTCACCCGCCACCCCGGCTATAAGTGAGTTGTCACGGGAAATAAGCTTTTCCGTGTCGTTATTGATATTAAAATTGAGTTCCGCGGCGAGACGTACCGCCCTTAAAAGACGTACGGCATCATCCCGGAAGATGGTATCGCTTACGGCTCTTATCAGGCGGAGACGCAGGTCATCCCGTCCGTTAAAGGGGTCGATTAAATCCTTGGTTTTGAAGCTAGTTGTGATGTCTTCGCCGAGTCCGATTGCCATGGCGTCGATAGTAAAGTCGCGCCGGGCGAGGTCATGTCGGATATCGCCTTGAAGGGCGGAGAAATCAATCTGCAGTTTTTCAGCGGGCAGGATTACCCTGCCTACCAGGTTGATATCATCGAGGGGGACGAATATCCCATCGAAAGCTCCGGCTGCTTGGGACGCTACTTCAAGGGCATCCGCGCCGACGGCAATATCGATATCATCGGTAGCGCGCCCCAGCAGCGTATCGCGTATGAATCCGCCGACGATGAAAGAGGGGATATCTTTTTCCGCGAGAAACCGGCTGATTTTGTTTAGAATCCGGGAAGTATCGGACTTAATAGTCAATATTTCATCTTCCGTTACTAGAGAAGGCATCGGTTAAACTATACTATCAAGCGCTGAAATTATCAAGTATTGCGCCTATCTGCGTCAGGCGTAGATGCGCACGTAATATCCAGACTAATAAAGGGGACTGCAAGGAGACTGGCGTTTACCTAGTAAAGCCGGTTGACCGCCATGTAAACGCCGATGATAAGACCGGCAAGGTCGATAGCCATGTCGAAGCCTACTGTGGGCACCTCGCCGAATGTCAAAATCCTTATGACGTAGCTTAAAGCGAAGGCGGCGCCCCCGATTACCGCCAGCCAGATACCTCTTTTACGGTTCACCGCCAGGCTCATAACCTCGCCGACGGCATAACCGAGTCCGGCTGCGAAAATAAGATTGAGAAATATGTAAGGCAGGTAATTGGCGACAAAACCCCATGCCAGCCCGATAGCTATTGCCATACCCAGCGCCGCCCCGGCCGCCCGAATATAGTACATGCCGGAGATGCGGTAGGTGGGCAGGGTGTAGAGTTTGGCGCATTCCCGGCACCGGGCGCCTACGGGCGTTTGTACCAGGCACTTCGGGCAAATAGGTTTGCCGCATTTACCGCACTTCAGGGTCGTTTCAACGTCCGGGTGAGTGGCGCATCTCATTATTTCCGGGTCTGTCATACCATCTACCCCTTTTTTTCAACATGTTTCCGATGGACCCAGTCTGCCCTGTGACGGACATCACGGTCGAAGAGTAAACGGTTCAATAAAAGATACCCCAGGCTGATTTGCCGCTTTTCGGTCGACGGCTGCGCTATCAGCCGCTTGATAACGATTATCAGGAGCAGCCCTGCGTAGCCTAAGGTTACCAGCCATGGCTCTTTTGCAATGGCGCTGACGATGGCCGGCATAAGAAGGCCGAAAAGTATAGGCACGGGCGTGCGATGGGTAAAAATAACAATGCCTACCGCGACGAATAAAAAAGCCACCAGCGGCCAGATAGTAATATCGCTCCAGTTAATAAAAGGCAGGATGATGATAATGCCCAGCGCCGTCGCGATGCCCCGCCCTCCGTGAAAGCGGAGAAACACCGGCCAGTTATGACCGACGACGGCTGCCAGGCCGACCACCAGCTGCTGTCCGGCATCCAGTCCCGCCCACCAACTGATGACTATTATTGCCGGGGATTTAAGAAAATCAAAGATGCCGACAAACAAGCCGAGTTTATGGGAGGTCGTCCGCCAGAGATTGCCGCCGCCCACCTGTTGAGTCCCCTGTTTCCGCAGGTCCACGCCGCGCGACCTGGCGACCAGGTAAGATAACGGCATCGAACCAAGGAGATATGATGCTATTATCAGTACGCCGAATTTTATCCAGATATCCATCA
>MGMT01000072.1 GCA_001796525.1 Chloroflexi bacterium RBG_13_51_52
GTCGGTATGAAAATAGATGCCGGTTTCACGGGCAATCCTGCCGATTTCCGCCAGCGGCTGTATCGTGCCGATTTCATTGTTGGCGTGCATTACGGAAATGAGAATCGTGTTTTTCTTTATAGCTTTCTGAACGTCAGCAGTGTCGACCATGCCGTATTTGTCCACCGGCAGATAGGTAACACTAAAGCCTCTTTTTTCAAGGTGCCGGCATGCTTCCAGCACCGCATGATGTTCTATGGTGGTGGTAACGATATGGTGGCCCTTTTTCTCGTTAGCCAGACAGACGCCCTGCAGGGCAGAATTATCGGACTCGGTACCGCCGCTGGTAAAAATGACCTCTTCGTTTGAGGCGCCGATAAGTCCGGCGACTTCTCCCCTTGCCCTCTCGATAGCGTCTCTGGCTTCCTGCCCGCAGGTGTGGATACTTGAGGGATTCCCGAAGCCATTAATAAAATAGGGAATCATTGTTTGCAGAACATCGATCTGCAGTGGCGTCGTGGCAGCGTAATCGAGATAGATTCTTTTCACTGGTCCCCCATAAAGATATGAGCCCGGGGCGGGGTGCATTAAAGACCCCGCCCCGAACTCTGCTTATTTCACGCTATTTTACTTTTATTGCTTAGTTATTCTATCGGGCGTTCTTCCAGGCTCTTGAATGTAATGCCTGCTTCAACCCCCGGCAATAGCGTTACCGGCTCGGTCAGGGTAAACTCGCCTTTTTGTATCCACGATTTCAAAGTCTGCGCAATCTCCACCGCTTTCGAGTAGCTGGACAGGGAGGAAGTGGGTACTTTCTTGCCCTTAACCTCTATCGTGCCGGTCTTGAGCTTGGCATAGCTGACCTCTCCCAGGACATCCGGCTTTCTTTGCGGGTATGCCTCGGAGTAATCGACTATTGGCGCTACGATATCCGCATCGGTGACCGTCGTGTACCTTAGAATTTCCTCGGACAATACGGGAATAGGCAGGCCGATGCCCACCGTGAGTGTAGCCCCGTAACCCTGCATACTCACGCCGCGCAGGTATTCGGGTTTCATCAGCTTCAGGTCGCCGATGACCGCCAGCGTACCGGCGGGTTTCCGCGGCACGCCGTTTTCGCCCCGCGGCACGCCCGGATTGTGCTGGGTGCCCTGCCAGACTACATAGCCGATGCCCCCGCCCAGGAATAGCCTCGTCCCTATTCCGACGGTCTTGTAAAGGGGGTCGTTTAGCAGTGGCGAAAGCTGCCCGGCGCTGCAATAGTTAGCGTTTGCCAGGTTGGGCTTCAAGACACCCATGTAGGTATATATCGTCTTGTTCGATAGGTTCACCGCCACGTTGTAGTTCTGGTAGGCGTTGCGGGGATTGAACAGCACCGCCTCGTTAACGTCCTTGATATTTATCAGCGTTTCCAGTTTCTTTTTCGGGTAGCAGTCCGTGCCGTAAGCCGTGACTACCAGCCGCACGTCTTTGCCACCCACCAGTTCCTCGATGACATGGCCGCCGCCGTAGGTGAATTCGCCGGGATGCGTCCGGTTCCGCGGGTCGTCATCGGGGAGAGCCGTGCAGCCCAGGAGGATATCCACCGCGGCAAACCCGGTGTAAACAGGAACATCGTTAAGGTAAGCCCGTCCGCCGCCGATTTTGATACGCGGTTTGGTATGCCCCACGTTTAAGTAAGCGCCGGAGGAACACATGGGACCGAAGGTGCCGGTGGTAACCACGTCCACCTCGCGGGCGGCTTTGGAAAGACCCTTTGTTTTTACGATATCGATTATTTCTTCGGCAGTAGCCACTACTGCCTGGCCTTTTTTTATTTTTTCGTTGATTTCAGCGATTGTTTTCATCTATTACGTTACCTTTCAGAGTTTATTTTTTCACCAATAAAGCCCTTCCGGGCAACGCATTGTCCATAGCAAAGGAATCACCCCCTTGCGTGTAGCCGGAATGTACGCCACGTAATTTAAAATCCGGAAAGCGCTTCTATTCGTTTCTATTATCATGTTTCTTCTCTCATTCCTTGTGCGTGTTGCATCTATGCTTTACTTATTGCACCGGCGGCGTAGCCTTTTTTACACACTGTAACGTGTTATTCGCCTATTTCTAATTGGCATTGTGCGGCATGCACCTGCCATCGATACACACATAGCCGGGAGGGCAATCGTTATCAATGCTGCAGGAAAGTCCCGTCGCGATGACCGGTCTGCTTTTCCTGCGCCTCTCGACGTATACGAGCCTTATACTGCCGATTGCTGTTACGCATGCAAACACCGGATAAAATATCGGGGTTATGACGATAATTATCGGCGTAAGCATTATTACTCCGGCTCTTTTCAAAACAGCTAACATTTTCCCTTCCTCCTTTTTTAAAGGTACAAGCACAGATTCCTCAAATCCTTTTTAATAATCACCCGCGGTATGCGGCATGCACCTGCCGTCGATACATACGTAGCCGGGAGGGCAATCGTTATCAAGACTGCAGGCAAGTTTACCCGCCTGCAGCCATCCTCTGATGTGCCAGTACTCCCTGTATATCTGCCTCATGCAATATATCGCCCCCCACCAGATCAGGAAAGGCGCAGATATACCCGCCAGCAATACCATGCCGGTAACCCCGCATCGCTTTAAGGCATTCCTTAATTTCAAAAACATAATATACGACCCCCTTCTTCATTAATGAAAATATAAAAATCGATTTAGTTATATCATAGGAGCAGAGTTTGTCTGTTCCTGGAACAGCCAGGTTGATAAATAACGCTCGCCCGTATCCGGCAGGATAACCACGATAAGCTTGCCTTTATTTTGCGGTCGCTGCGCCGCTTTAACCGCCGCCCAGGCAGCCGCCCCGGATGATATGCCCGCCAGGATGCCTTCCTCCCGCGCTAGACGCCGGGCGGTAATACCTGCGTCCTCGTTGGTCACGGTTATAATCTCATCGACCATGTCGCGGCGGAGAATATCGGGGATAAAGCCGGCGCCGATGCCCTGGATTTTATGCGACCCCGCCTTGCCCTGCGAAAGCAGCGGTGAGCCTGCCGGCTCGACGGCGATAGCCATGAATTCCGGTTTCCTGGCTTTCAACACTTCGGCGATGCCGGTAATGGTGCCGCCCGTGCCCACGCCGCTGACCAGGATATCCGCCCTGCCTTGAGTATCCCGCCAGATTTCATCGGCGGTCGTGAGGCGGTGAATTTCCGGGTTGGCGGGGTTTTTAAACTGCTGGGGCATAAAGTAATTGCTATTTTCCGCTGCCAGTTGCTCGGCTTTTTTCACCGCGCCGGTCATGCCCTCCGCGCCGGGCGTTAAAATCAACTCGGCGCCGAAAATGGAAAGCAACTGGCGTCTCTCTATAGACATCGTTTCCGGCATGGTTAGGATTAGTTTATAACCTTTGACCGCGCAGACAAAGGCGAGCGCAATACCGGTGTTGCCGCTGGTAGGCTCGATAATAACGGTGTCTTTCTTTATCAATCCCTTGGCCTCGGCGTCGGCAATCATCGCTACGCCGATGCGGTCTTTAACGCTGCCGGCGGGATTAAAGAACTCCAGCTTGGCTACTACCTCTGCCCCGGCTCCGTCCGCAATCCGGTTCAATCGTACCAGCGGTGTGTTGCCGATGAGTTCGGAGCAGTCGTTGGCAATGCCCCGGGTCAGCTTTGGTATTTTTACGTTTTTATAGGTTGTATAATCGATTGTTTGATTTAATGTCGCCATCACCGCACCCCCCTTAAATGTAATACATCGACGATTCAGGCAAGCCCTTTTTCTTTTGCCTTTCCACCAGGTCCTGGAGGGTCGTTTTTTCCAGGACTCCGTCCATCGCTTCTTTAACTTCCCCCCAGATATCGCGGGTAACGCACTGCGCCGACCGCTCGCATATGTCGGGATTATCGATACATTCCACCGGCGCCAGCGAGCCTTCCAGGAGAAGAGCGATGTCGATCATCTTGATGTCCCCGGGCTTTTTTGCCAGGACAACGCCGCCCTTGGGACCTTTAATGCTGCGGATAATGCCGCCGGAAATTAAAGGCGTGACCAGATGCTCCAGGTACGACAAAGAAAGCTGCTGCTGCCTGGCGATATCCTTGAGAAATACCGGGCCCTCTCCCTTATGCAAAGCCAGTTCCAGTAATGCCCTGGTGCCGTAGCGCGTCCTGGTAGAAAGCTTCATAACTTCACCTCACCGGTTATATAGTTGACTACTTTCATCAACATAGTCAACATTAGCATATTCGGTAATGTCTTGTCAAGACCTCCCCCGGATTCTTTTTCTTGCTCATGTCAGGATAACTTGCTAGAATGTGCTTACCGCATAATTTCTTCTCATGGAGGCAGCTATGACAACACCGCCTACGTTCAACATCAGGTCTTACGGACATCACGCCATTTACAAGGCGTCCGGCTTTACCGCTAAAGAGCTTTCCCTGCCCCGCATTGCCGTTATCAACTCCTGGAGCGAGCAGTCGCCGGGGCACATCCACCTTAAAGGGGTGGCGGAGGGGGTGAAAGCCGGCATTCGCATGGCGGGGGGCATGCCCTTTGAAATCAACGTGCCGGGACTCTGTTCCGTGCCGCATAAACTCCCCACCGATATGCTTTACGATATGCCCCAGCGCGAAGCCGTGCTGGCAGGCGCCGAATCTTCGCTATATATAAGCTGGTGCGACGGCTGGGTGGGCATAGGCACCTGCGATAAGATAATCCCCGGTTTGATACTGGCGGCATTAAGACTTAACCGGCCCTTTATCTTTATCGGCGGGGGGCAGATGATGCCTTCCGACTACGAGGGGGCGCGGCTGGGCTTTGTCAGAGGGCAGTCCATCGTACAGCAAAAGATGACGAGTAAGAAAAAACCGGTTACTAAAGAAGAAATCGAGGCGATCATGCAGGAAGTCACCACCTGCTGCGCCACTTCCGCCGGCGCCTGCAACGAAATGACCACCGGCAACACGCTGGCGGTGCTTACCGAGGCGCTGGGACTCGCCCTGCCCGGCTCCAGCACCTCGCCGGGGGTCTCTGCCGAGAAAATCTGGCAGGCAAAAGAGACCGGCGAAAAAATCATGGAACTGGTCAAGCTCAATATACGCCCCAGGGATATCGTTACAATGCAGTCATTGAAAAACGCCATCGCGGTGGACATGGCGACCTGCGGTGGCACGAACTCCGTGGCGCATTTACAGGCTTATGCCCACGAAGCGGAAATACCCCTGACGCTTAAGGACTGGGATGAGGTCTCCCGTAAAGTACCTGCGCTTTCTAACGTAGCTCCCTCCGGTCCTTACGTTTTATACGATTATCACAAGGTCGGTGGTACTCCCGCCGTGATGAAACGCATCGAGAAATGGCTTGATAAGACCTGCATTACCGTGACCGGCAAAACGGTGGGGGAAAATCTTAAGGGCATACGCTGCGATGATACCGAGGTAATAAGATCGCTCAAAGACCCCGTTTGGCCCGAGGGCGCCATAGCCGTGCTTAAAGGCAACCTCGCCCCGCGCGGCGCGGTCGTCCGCCATACGGTCGTGGAGAATAAAGACTTATTAAAGAGAGTCTATACCGCGCGTGTTTTCGACTCCCTGGAGGCGGCATCTGAAGGGACGGCGCAGGGTAAAGTAAAGCCCGGCGACGCTTTAGTTGTGCGCTATCAGGGCCCGCGGGGCGGACCGGCTTTCGCGGAATGCCTGGGCGCGCTTTCCATGCTCAAAGCCAGGAAAATCCAGGACGTCATCATCGTTTCGGACGGTCGTTTTTCCGGCTTTACGCAGGGGTATTTATCCATCGGTCACGTCTGCCCGGAGGCGCAGGTGGGCGGACCTTTAGCCCTCGTCAAAGACGGCGACCGCATTAATTTGGATATCCCGGCGCGTAAGCTGGAGCTGGAGGTTTCCGCGGCGGAACTGAAAAAGCGCAAGGCGCAGTGGCAGGCGCCATCACAGGCTAAAGCCACCGGCATGCTGGCGATATACGCTAAACTGGCGCTCCAGGCGGACGAGGGGGCAGGCTGGCCCGTAAGATGGGAGGACTTTGATAAATAGATAAACCTTTCAGGTGGATTGTTATCAACTGGTATAATATTTATAAATGTTTAAGTGTACGTTATGGGGGTGAATCAGCCAGAGTTCTGTTATCACACCACAAGAATACACTCCTGACGCTACACGAAGGAGATACAATAAGATGAGTAGTAAAAAAATCTGTTCGAAATGTCGTGCCAGAGTAGAACCAAACTGGTCGGTTTCAGGTGATGAACAGATGTGCAAAGAAGCTGTAGAATGGATTATGATACAGATGTTCAGTTACGGACGCGAAAAAGAAGACTTGGTTGTGGACGTACAAAATAAATTCGGTGTTCAAATGAAATTTGAATGTCCTAAATGTAAAGCAACCATTTCAAGTTAATTTTTGCTTTTTAGTAGGCAGGTCAGTTTGCTTAAGGTCACAATTAAGTAAATCGTGATAGTCACAAACGTCCAAATTGTTATATATATCAATGGGAGATAAAAAATGAAACTTTCTTTTGAAGAGAAAAGGATACTGGAGGGCAACGAAGGCGTCGCCCGGCAGAAAGCCATGGAACTTTTAGTAAAGTACGGCGAGGCTTTAGGGGCGGAGCGGTTGATAGAAACGAATAACGTTTGCGTCTCCCTTTCTGCAGGTGCCTACTCCAGGCTTAAGTCGCCTGTCAGCGAAAGTGATGTCGATGCCTCGTTCTCTCGAATGTACCTTGACAGCGAAGATCCTTTCGAGATACCTAAAGCTAAAGTCTTTACCTGCCGTCTCATAAGGGAAATGGACCCGGAGAACTGGCAAATCCAGGGTATCTCGCCGGAACGGCATGAAATGAACCTGGCGGCGGAAAAGGTCTGCGCCCGCATCGGCATGCAGCTAATGCACACCTGCGCCCCTTATTTAGTCGGCAATGTGCCCGTTATGGGCGAACACTGCGCCTGGATAGAGTCGTCCGCCGTCATCTACTGCAACTCGGTTTTAGGCGGGCGCACCAACATCGAGGGGATGGAAAGCGCCACGGCGTCCATGCTGGTCGGCAGAACGCCCTACTGGGGCTATCATGTCGATGAAAACCGGTGGGGCACGCATTTAGTGGAGGTGGAATACCAGCCGGAAAGCGTGATGGACTGGGGACTGCTGGGCTATTACGTGGGGGAGATAGTGCAGGAACATGTGCCGGTGATAAACGGCATTATCAAAGCGCCCAATATCGCCCGACTCAAGCACCACGGGGCGGCGGCGGCTTCTTCCGGCGGCGTGGAAATGTACCACGTGGTGGGCTTTACGCCGGAGGCGCACTCCGTCAAGCAGGCTTTCGGGAAGAATAAACCGAAAATGAAGCTGAAATATGGCAAGGCGGAAAGAAAAAAGGCTTACGATAATTTAACCTCTGCCAAAGATGAGAACGTCGATTTTATTATGCTGGGTTGCCCGCATTACACGCTGGAAGAGGTCTGGAACGCGGCAAAACTGCTGGAAGGCAGGCGCATCCACGACAATGTCAACCTCTGGATTTTCACGCCGCACGCGCTGAAAACTATCGCCGACCAGGCAGGACTGACGGATACCATCGCTAAAGCCGGCGCGGTCCTGATGACCGATACCTGCCCCTGCATCAGCCATGTCCAGCCAAAGAATGTTAAAACTGCGGCGACAGACTCCGCCAAGCACGCGCACTATATGCCGGCGATACTCGGCTTCCCGACCTGGTTCGGGTCGCAGAAAGATTGCATTGAAGCGGCGATTACCGGCAAATGGAGGGGAGAACTCAAATGAAGAAAATCATACTCCGCGGCAGGAAAGTTGCGGGCGGTTGCGCCGAGGGCGAAGCGCTCGTCACTAAAGACACCATATCGGGGTGGGGAGGTATCGATGCCATGAAAGGCACGATTACGGAAAGGCGCCATGAGCTGAAGGACCAGAGCTTTAAAGATAAGGTGCTGGTGTTCCCGGGGATGAAGGGGTCTTCGGGGACGTCGATGGCTTTTCACGCCACGCGGCTGATGAGCACGGCGCCCAAAGCCCTGATTTTCAACGACATGACCACCAAAGCCGCTCTGTCGGCGGTGCTTTTACACGCCCCGGCCATAACCGAACTCGATAAAAACCCCCTTGAGGTCATCAAAACCGGCGACTGGGTTAAAGTGGACGCCGATAACGGCATTGTTGAAATAACCAGGAAGTAAAATCAAGCTTGTCCCTTAATTCTGAATATTATAGTTTTTCCCGGCGTACCCAAAGACTTTGAACACATCCTGAATAACCGTATTTATTTCGTTGAATCGGTCATGTCTGATACGCGGGAAACAATGGGGAAGGTCGGTAAATTCGGAAAGAGACAAATGATAACCGGGTTCCAATATTTTTGGAATCGTTTCGTCCGTCCAATTCCTTATATTATCAATCTTACAGCAGCGGATGGTAGCGTTGGAAATAAAATAAATAGCTAAAAACGCATTTGGCCAGTACAATTTATAATTATCAAACCTGTTTTTATTTATCCAGTACCCCGTTTCATCCGTCCCGAAGATAGTCTTAATATGTAATAAGATGTTTTCATTGGATTCCCTATCATAAATCCGCAGGTCCGGCATCGATTTAATTTTAGGGGTGGCTATACCGGAATATCCCCTTCCCTCTGAATCATTGACGCCTGACCGATTTTTTTCATATATATACGGATATACTTCATAGCCGAAACTGCGTAAATGAGTTTCCACCACGGCCTGACCTATGCTGCCCATTAGAGAATCAAGGGGAAACACATTATTTTTATTGGGTTGCAGCAGTTCTACGGTATTCTTCATACACCCTCTTGAAAAAAGCATACAATATGTTCAAAGTGTAGACAATGTGAATTTAGTCATGTATGGGAAATACTCAAATGTACTATATTAAGCTCAAAGAAATGCCTGCTGTCACACAATCGTTTATTTCTTTAGGCAAACATTGCTCTAATACTCTCATTAAGAGTAAAATCATAAAAACCACAACACATAAAAGGAGCTTGAAATGCCTGAGACCAAATATGATAAATACATCCTTTCCGGACCCCGCCCCTGGAACCCGCCCGGCACCGGCGCCGTGGTCGCTTTCGTGGATGACAGGGTAAACGATAACGCCTATTTTCAGAGCCACCAGTACTATATCCACTGGGTGCCAAAAGTGCCGCAGGGTCTGCCCGGCGTAAGCTCCTGGGAGCAGATGGGGCACGGGCCGCATAAGCATAAGTACCCGGAGGTGGTGATGCACCTGGGCACCGACCCCGATAATCCGTTGGATTTGGGGGGCGAGGTGGAGTTTTGCCTGGGACCGGAGATGGAAAAGCATATCCTCACGACTTCCAACATGGTCTACCTGCCGGCTGATTTCATACACGGACCGTGGATAATCCGAAAAGTGACCCGACCCTTTATCATGGTGACGGTCGAGCAGTGCCCTACCCACACGGAAATGTCTTTCCAGGACATGGTGTCCGACGAGGAAAGGGACAACCTGCTATTCATCGACCAGGGTTATAAGAGCGAGGAGAGAGTCCTCAAACTGGCGAAGAAGATGAAACGGGAGTGGTAATAAACTGTCTCCTTCCCCCATCCGTCTCCTCTCCCCTCCGTGGGAGAGGACTAAGGTGAGGGGGACATTCGGGTTGATGTTAAAAAGATTTGGTACTTGTATCTTGGTTCTTGTATCTTGGGGGTAAGTAAAACACACCCCTGGGGAGGTGTAAAATGCCGGAATTAAGTCTTAAAGAAAAAGAGCGCCGCTGGTCTTTGCTGCACAAGACCCTGCAAAAAGCCGGGCTCTCGGCGCTGATTGTGTACGGCAATACCCAGCTGGGCGTGCCCGTCCATTATCTGACGCGCATATGGGGCAACAAGCAGAACATGATGATTTTCCCGGTCGTGGGAGAGCCGGTTTTTCTCATCCCCTCCAATACCGGCATGACCGGCGAAGCTTTAGTGAAGCAGGGCTGCTGGCTGCCGGCGGAGAATATCCGCTCCTCGGCTAACCTCGCGGCGGACGCCGCGAAAATCATTAAAGAGTTAAAGCTGGAAAAAACGCAGGTCGGCATCGATAGCTTCCGCTTCTGGCCCGTCTTCGAGTACCGGACTTTCATGGAGCTTTGCCCGAAAGTGCAGCTCGTGGAAGCTCACCGTCTTTTCGGGGAGATACGGGGACCCAAGAGCGCCGAGGAGCTTGCCGTTATGCGGGAGGCCATCCGCATCTCCGACCTCGCTCACTATGCATTTTGGGCTAATCTAAAGCCCGGCCTCACCGAAGAACAGGTCGCCGCTAAAGCC
>MGMT01000073.1 GCA_001796525.1 Chloroflexi bacterium RBG_13_51_52
AAAAACGCAAAACAATTAATTAGGAGTGTCCTTAAATTGCCCTATAAAATAACGCTAATACCAGGGGACGGGGTGGGACCGGAAATCACCGCGGCTACACGGCGGGTCCTGGAAGCCACGGGGGTGAAGTTCGCGTGGGAGATGGCGTACGCCGGGGCCGAGGTCATGGCTAAAGAAGGCACTCCCCTGCCCGACTCCGTTATAACGTCGATTAAAAATAATAAAGTGGCGTTAAAAGGTCCGGTGACCACACCGGTGGGCACCGGCTTCCGAAGCGTTAATGTCGCCCTGCGGAAGGCTTTAGACCTTTATGCCTGTGTGCGCCCCTGTAAGACCTATCCCGGCGCGCCGACGCCCTACAAAGACGTGGACATCGTCATCGTTAGAGAGAACACGGAAGACCTTTACGCGGGGGTGGAGTTCGAGAAGGATACGAAAGAAGCCAAAGAGCTGATTAAGTTCATCAATAAGCAAAAGGGAAACGTTATCAGAGCTGACTCCGGCTTGAGCATAAAAATGATTACCGAGCACGGCACGCGGCGCATCGTGAAATACGCCTTCGAGTACGCCCGAAAGTATAAACGTAAAAAGGTAACGGCGACACATAAAGCCAATATCATGAAATTTTCGGACGGGCTTTTCCTTTCCGTAGCGCGGGAGGTGGCTAAAGACTACCCGGACATAGAGTTCCAGGACGCGCTCATCGATAACCTGTGCATGCAGCTGGTAAGAAGGCCGCAGGAATACGATATAATCGTGGCTCCCAATTTATACGGCGATATTATCTCCGATTTGTGCGCGGGTCTCGTGGGGGGACTGGGTCTGGCGCCGGGGGCGAATATCGGGGAGGGCATAGCGCTCTTCGAGCCGACGCACGGCAGCGCGCCGAAATATACGGGCAAAAATAGAGTCAACCCGATGGCAATGATGCTATCCGGGGTACTGATGCTAAGGCACATCGGGGAGGTTAAAGCAGCCAACCGGCTGGAAAAAGCCATCGCGTCGGTTATCAAAGAGGGCAAGAGCGTGACCTACGATATGAAAGAGCGGCGCGATGACCCTACCGCGGTGGGGACATCACAGGTAGCGGATGCGGTGATAGAGAAGCTGAAATAAGCGCATTGAAGTATACAAGTCAATGTGCTAGAATTTCCACACAATATCAAAACGAAGGAGTTTTCTCATGGACAAAAAAGAAGTACTGGCATTCATCACTAAAAATCCCATAGCCTATATGGCTACCGCGGAAGGCAATAAGCCGCACGTACGCGCCATGGGAACATACCGGGCAGACGAAAACGGCATTATATTTTCCATGCAATCACCAAAAGATGTCTACAAACAACTGGTGAAAAATCCGGAAACCGAACTGTGCTATTATGCCGACGGTGTCCAGATAAGAGTAACCGGCAAGATGCAGGAGGTGAAGGACCCGGCGCTCAAGAAGGAAATCGTAGAGAAGCGTCCCTTTTATAAACCGGGGGTGGAAAAGGAAGGCCTGGGCTACGTGGGTGCTTTCATTTTAAAGAAAGGCAAAGCGACGATACTCGATATGAAGGGGCCGCCGTCTCCAGTCGGTGTGCCGAAGGTTTGGATTGACCTTTAAAATTAAAGAGGTATTTTCCCCCTTCCCCGCAACCGGGATGGGGGAAAAGGGGTGGCAGATATGAACCCCGAAAAGAACAAAACCGACTGCGTTTTCTGCAAAATTGTCAGCGGGGAAATACCTTCCAAGATTATTTACCGGGATAAAGAAGTGGTCGTTTTTCCGGATATAAATCCGGTAGCGCCAGTGCACCTGCTGGTAGTCCCGGTCAAGCATTTAGAGTCGCTGGCGGACATGAAGGAAACAGATACGGCGCTGACGGGGAAAATGGTGGCGGTGGCTAATAGGGTTGCCAGGGAGCAGGGACTTGCCAAAAACGGCTACCGGTTAATTATCAACTGCGGAGCGGACGCGGGGCAACTGGTACAGCACCTGCATATCCACCTGATGGGCGGACGGGCGTTAAAGTGGGAGAATTAGGGTTTTAGTCAGTCTTGCGGTGTTCCAGCAACAGCAACAGGCCAACGATGGTCTTGGCATCCTGGATTCTGCCCGAAGCAACCAACTCTGATATCTTCGAAATCGGCACGCGTTCTAGTTCAATGCCGGCAGTATCTTCGGCGTGGAGGCGTGAGGGAACTAAATCGGTGGCGAGGTAGAGGTGCAGGTATTCGTTGCTGAAGCCGGGGGACGTATAAAAGCCGGTTAGAAATACCAGCTTCTGCGGTTTATAGCCCGTCTCCTCCTGCATTTCCCGGATCACGGCAGCTTCAGCGTCTTCACCTTTTTCAATACCGCCGGCGGGAATTTCCAGGAGGTTTTTACCCAGCGGGGTGCGGAACTGGTTGACCAGCAGCACATTATCGTCGGCGTCTAAAGCGACCACTACAATGGCGTCGGCATGTTCTACGATTTCACGGGTGGCATGGTGACCGTCAGCGGTAACAACGGTATCAACGCGCAGGTTAATAACACGCCCATTATAGATATACTGGCGCCGAAGTGTCTTTTCTTCAGTATCTCCGGATTTCCTTTTAGGCATGATAAATCAGCGCAGTTTCATCGCAGTTGGGGAACTTGGGGCAGCGAAAGCAGTCCGTCCAGACTTTGCGCGGCAATTCCATTTTATCGATATCGACGAACTTATGCCGTCGGAAAAACTCCGGCAGATAAGTGAAGCAGAATACGGTCTTGATGCCGAGCTCTTCCGCTTCCTTCAGACAGGCGGCAACGAGCGCGGCCCCCAAGCCCGTTTTCTGTTTATCTTCAGCGACAGCGACCGACCGTATTTCAGCAAGGTCGGACCAGCTGACGTGCAGAGCGCCGCAGGCGATGACTTTATCGCCATCTCTAATTACAAAAAAGTCGCGAATACCCTCGTATATTTCGCTCAAGGGCCTGGCGAGCATCAAGCCTTTTTCCGAGAATTTGTTAACGAGCTTGTGTATCTGGGGAACATCTGTAATTTTAGCTTTCTCTACCTGAATCACCTTGTTTTCCTTTCAATTTATCTTCCAGAGAACGATAGAACCAATCTTCAGAACGTATCCTGAAAAAACGGGCGAAATGAGGGCTTCGTTTTATGGTAACGGTATCACCATCGGACAGGGGCAGGTTAATATGGCCGTCCACGCTTAAAGTAGCGGGGTGATAGGTGTTGAGACGCAGCAGTATCACGGCGTTTTCCGGCAGGACGAGGGGATAGGAGGGGCTTAAGTGCGGGGCTACCGGCAAGAGAAGGAGATCGTGTGACTGGGGGTGCAGGATGGGGCCCCGGGCCGCCAAGGCATAGCCGGTGCTGCCGGTGGCAGTGGCGGTGATAACAGCATCGGTCTTATAGGTGGCGAGGGGCTGGCTATCGATAGCGATATCGACGCGGATAATACGGGCGATCTCACCGCGCGCCACGATGACATCGTTCAAGGCATGGAAAACGCGAGGTTCATGGTTTGCCGATATCAACTCCGCCTGCAGTATCGAGCGCTGGTCAATCCAGCTTTTGCCGGTGATTAACAGGGGTAATTTCTTGACAGCTTCGGAGGCATCGAGTTCAGTAAGAAAGCCAAGCTTGCCCTGATTGATGCCGGTTATGGGCGTCGAGTGGGGAATTACTGCCTGCACCGCCCGAAGGATAGTGCCATCGCCGCCTATTGTCAAAAGCAGGTCAGTACCTTCAAGCAAGGCTTGAATTTCTTCTTTTTCCCAGGCGGAGCATATCCAGGGGGAGACCCCCTGCATCACCAAAGAGCTTTCCAGTTCTTTAGCTTTATCAAGGGTAGTCCCGACCATGGGGTGATAGAGGAGTCCTACTTTTTTAATATTCATTTCTTTACGTTATCCGCCGACATAATTTCAGGGGAAACAAGAGAAGTGTAGCAATTACAGGCTCAAGGTGTCAAGCAGAGACGTAGAATCATATGATGAAATATCATTCGCGTGTAATTCCATCTAAAGTACTATGCAACATGGTCACATGGCTATATACAGGATATTCATTTGCCTCTTGACAATAGATTCAAGCGGCATATACACTTAAATGATGGTGATGGTGTGAGACAAATCAAATCCTTTTGACCTCTAAATGGTAAGTTTGGGGGTATTGCATGGATTAACAGCGCCGGCTCTGCTTTTAAAACAGTATTCCAGAAACAGCGATAGCCGACGCTTGTTTATTTTAAAAATACCTGAAGACCACCCGGCGGATGGGGGATAGAGACATGAAGAATAAAAAACCGACGTATGAAGACCTGAAAAAAGAGCTGGCCGAAGCTGAGAGGCTTATCGCCAGACTACAGGAAAACAGAATCAATATCGACAAACACGAACATGATACTTCTCTTTTAAGCACCAAAGAGCTTGCTGAAGCTTTTATCGCCTCGGAGCAGAACTTTAAAAACTCGATGGATGAGAGTCCCCTGGGCGTACGGATTGTCACGGAAGACGGTGAACTGATTTATGCCAATAAGGCTGCTTTAAATACATTCGGGCACCGCACCGTGGAAGAACTGGCGGCGGTAAAAAGAAGCGAACTCTATACACCGGAGAGCTTCGCCGCACACCAGGAGAGGAGGAAGAGGAGGAAGCTTAAGGAGTACGTGCCGGGCGAATATGAAATAAGTATCAAGCGACCAAACGGTGAGATTAGAAACTTAATGGTATATCGCCGGGAGGTGATGTGGGGCGGGGAACAGCAGTTCATGGCGATGTATGAGGATATTACAAAACGCAAACGGGCGGAAGAAGCACTGCGTGAGAGCGAGGATAGATTTCACAGTATTGTTGAGCATGGCAATGACGCCATTGTGTTCATCGAGGAAGGTATGATTCAATACTGTAACTCCAAGATGTTGGAGATAAGTGGATATACGGCAGAGGAAATAATCGGCAAGTCATTTGTTGAATTTGTGGCTCCAGAACAAAGAGAGAGAGCAATAGAAATATACAGAAAGAGAATAGCCGGCGAAAAAGTACCAGAACGATACGAGTTAAGCATTATATCTAAAAGCGGCAGCATCGTATATACGGAAATAAGCGCCAGTCTTTTTACTTTCAAACACAAAATGGTTGATATAGTCATCTTGCGTGATATCACCGAACGCAGGAAGGTGATTGAGGCACTTAGGCAGAGCGAGGAGATGTTTGCTAAGGCTTTTCGTTCCAGTCCCGATGCTATTAGTATTGTTACATTTGATGATGAGTCTATTATCATAGATACAAATGACGCTGCAGTTAAAAGTACCGGTTATTCTTTCGGTGAGTTGATAGGCCATAGCACAAAAGGGCTTAACTTGTGGGTTAAGAAGGAAGACCGGGAAAGTATGCGCCGTCTGGTCGAAGAGAAGGGCAGGATTAACAAGGAAGAATATCAATTCCGCAGAAAATCAGGCGAAATACGTATCTGGGAGTTTTCCGCCGAGCCTATCACAGTTGGCGGGAGAAAATGCCTCCTCTCCGTGCAAAGGGACATTACCGAGCAGAAGCAGGCGGAGGAAGCTTTAAGAGAGAGCGAGGAAAAGTTTGCCAAGGCATTCTATAACTCTCCCAGTTTGATGGCAATTTCAACGATAAAAGATGGTCGGATTGTTGAAGTAAATGATATCTATTGCCGCGTTACGGGCTTTAGTCGTGAGGAATTAATCGGTCGCACTACTTCAGAGTTGAATCTCTGGTATGACCCTGCACAAAGGGAGGCTGTTGTCAAAACATTACAAGAGAAGGGGATAGTACAAAATTCCGAGGTACAGATGCGGGCAAAGACGGGGGAAACCCAGACGATAAACCTATCTACGGCAAAAATCATGCTGAAAAACGAGCCATGCCTGTTGACCATTGCCGATAATATCACCGAACGCAAAAAAACAGATGAGCAGTTGTCTAATGAAGCTATCCGACGGCGAATTCTCATCGAGCAGTCACGAGATGGGATTGTAATCCTCGATGAGGACGGCAAGGTATATGAAGCAAACCACCGCTTTACTGAAATGCTGGGATATTCTCCCGAGGAAGTCCGTGAACTCCATGTCTGGGACTGGGCAGTCGGGGGCACACGTAAGCGAACGCTCGAAATGATGAGGGATGTTGATGAAACGGGCGATCACTTTGAGACACAACACCGCCGTAAAGATGGAACGATTCTTGACGTTGAAATAAGCACCAACGGGGCAATTATCGCCGGTCAAAAACTCGTTTTTTGTGTTTGCCGGGACATTACCGAGCGGAAGCAGGCGGAGGAAGCTTTACACAAACAACAAAGCTTCCTTAGCAACATCCTTACCAGCATTCAAGACGGCATCAGCGTTCTCGATAGTGAGTTTAATATTATTCAGGCAAACGGAACAATGGAAAAGTTGTACGCACATGCCATGCCACTTACCGGCAAAAAGTGCTACGAGGCATACCAGAATAGGACCGAGCCATGCGAAATATGTCCCACCGGACAGACATATAAAAATCGCCGGGCTGCCTACGAGGTAGTTCCTTTAACAGGAGAGGGAGGCGAAATTACCGGCTGGCTCGACCTCTACAGCTTTCCCCTCATCGACACGCAAACAGGAGAGATGGCCGGCGCTATAGAATATGTGCGCGATATTTCCGAACGGAGGCGCGCGGAGGAGCGATTAAAGGAGAGCGAGGCGAGGTTCCGCGCTTTGTTCGAGACGATGGCGCAGGGCGTTGTTTACCAGGATGCCGGGGGAAAGATAATATCAGCCAATCCGGCGGCGGGACGTATACTGGGCCTGACTATAGACCAAATACTGGGTAGGGAATCAGTAGACCCGCGGTGGAAGAGTATACATGAAAACGGCACCGATTTTCCGGGCGAAGAGCACCCTTCAATGGTGGCGCTACGCACAGGAAAGCCCGTTGAAAATGTAGTTATGGGCGTTTTTAATCCGATTAGTGATGAATACAGATGGATATTAATCAACGCTACGCCGGAATTCAGAGAAGATGAAGAGACTCCCTACCGGTCTTATACCACCTTCACGGACATTACCGAGCAGAAGAATGCCGAGAAAGCTCTTCAGGAGTCCGAGGAGAGATATCACTCCATCTTTGAAAACAGTAAAGACGCCATCCTGTTGACATCTCCTATAAACGGGAAAATCCTGGCAGCAAATCCCGAAGCCTGCAGGATGTTCGGCAGGAGTGAAGAGGAGATATGCCGCATCGGGAGACAAGGGATAATAGACTATTCCGACCCGCGATTAGAACCGGCTCTTGAGAAACGCAGGACTACCGGAGAATTCACCGGAGAGCTTACTTTCATCCGCGCTGACGGCACTAAATTCCCCGGCGATATATCTACCAGGATATTTTATGATAAAGACGGAAAAGAAAAAACGAGCATGATAATCCGCGATATCACCGAGCGTAAAAGAATGGCGGAGGCGCTGGAAGAAGAACGGAAGGATATCAAGCTTATTATAGATTCTTCGCCGATACTGGTATTTTACAAGGACTTGGATGGGATATTACTGCGGGTTAATAAGGCTTTTGCGACAGCCTTGAATATGGCCGAAGAAGACTTCCTGGGGAAAACGGTTTACGACCTGTATTCGAAACCTATTGCGCAGGGCATGACAGTTGATGATAATGAGGTCTTTAAATCAGGACGTTCCAAGATAAACATCATCGAGCAATACGAGTCTGCCAGCGGTCTAAGATGGGTACAGACAGACAAAATCCCGATTTTCGATAAGGATAATAAAGCCATCGGACTGGTAGGCTTCGCGCAGGATATCACGGAGCGGAAGAGGGCGGAAGAGGCACTGATTTCTTCGGAAACACGTTACCGGCGACTATTTGAATCAGCCAAGGACGGCATTCTGATTCTTAACGCCGAAACAGGGCAGATAATTGATGCTAATCCGTTCCTTCTTAATATGCTGGGTTTTTCTTTTAATGAATTAACAGGGAAGGAGCTCTGGGAGATTGGGCTATTCAAAGATATAGCGGTGAACAAAGCGGCTTTCTCCAAATTGCAGGACAAGGGCTATATCCGCTATGAAGATTTGCCACTGGAATCCAAGGACGGGCTCAAGCGGGACGTAGAGTTTGTGAGTAATGTTTATCAAGTGAATGATACCAGAGTGGTCCAGTGCGATATTCGTGACATTACCGAGCGTAAGCGAGCGGCGGAGGCTCTAAAAGAAAGCGAGGAGAGGTTTAATAAAGCGTTTCACGCTTCTCCCAATCCAATGGCTGTTGTCACCCTAGAAAACGGGAAAATGATCGATGTCAACGAGGCATACTGTCGCGTTATAGATTTGAAACGCGAAGAAATTATCGGCAATACCGCGCTTGAGCTTAATTTATGGGCCGATCCAGAGCAGAGAAAGGTATTCTATTCAATAATCAAGAGCGAAGGCCGGCTAAGCGATTTTGAAGTACTACTGCGAACAAAATCCGGTGAATTCCGGACACTCCTGTTCTCGGCGGAAAAAATAACGCTGCGCGGCGTTCCCTCGCTGGTGACGGCCGCGATTGACATCACGGAACGAAAGGAGGCAGAAGAAAGAATCTCTCACCTTAACCTGACGCTGCGGGCGATACGCGACGTAAACCAACTGATAACCCGGGAGAAGGACCGCGACCTGTTGATACAGAGTGTTTGCGATAGCCTTGTTATTAGCCGCAGTTTCAACAGTGCGTGGATTGTCCTGTTAGATGAAAAACAGCAGCCGTTAGCGTGGGCAGGAGCGAACATGAGCAAGGAATTCCCTGCCCTGGTTAAAATGATGAGACAAAACCAAATGCCATCCTGCGTGGTAAAGGCATTGAAACAAAAACGGGTAGTTATAACCGAAGACCCGCATAAAACGTGCCAGGGTTGCCCGGCACTTGTAGACGATACAGATATCGGGAGTATGACTATCAGGCTGGAAATCGAGGGCAAGATATACGGAGTCTTCTGCACCTCAATACCGAAGATGCTGATACATGATAAAGATGAAATGTCTCTATTTACCGAGGTAGCGATGGATATTGTTTTTGCCCTGCGCGATATCGACCTGGTGGCGGCAAACGAGCTGCTGGTACAGGAGCGTCTGCGGATGGCCAAGCTGGAATCAATCGGAATGCTGGCCGGAGGCATCGCGCACGATTTCAATAACCTTCTTACGGGTATCATGGGAAATATCGGTCTGGCGAAGACATACATCTCTACCTCCGATAATACTTACGCAATGCTGGACGAGGCGGAAAGAGCGGCGCTGCGCGCTAAGGACCTGACACAGCAGCTTTTGACCTTCGCCAGAGGGGGCAAGCCGGTTAAAAAACCTGTTAACACTTATGAATTGATAAGAGAATCTGCCGAGTTTGCTTTGAGAGGCTCGAAGGTGAAGCTGTCACTATCTCTCCCGGACGATCTCTGGCAGATAGAAGCCGACGAGGGGCAAATCAGCCAGGTTATCAACAATCTTGTTCTCAATGCTGATGAAGCCATGCCCACAGGAGGGACGTTAAAAATAAATGCCGAGAATGAAGTCTTGAAGAAAACTACCGCTATACCGATCAAAAGCGGCAACTACGTACGAATAGATATTGAGGATACAGGGATAGGCATATCACCAGAGTATCTCCAGAGGATATTCGAACCGTATTTTACCACGAAACAAAGAGGGAGTGGGCTGGGCTTAACAAGCGCTTATTCCGTAGTGAGGAATCACGGCGGAATCATAATGGCAGAATCGGTACAAAAAAAAGGCTCGATATTCCGCATATATTTACCGACTACAAAGAGGGCGGTGAAAGGAGGCAGGAAATTGACAGCTATGGACTCCGGTCAGGCGGGGGGCAAAGTGCTGATAATGGACGATGAAGAGATAATAAGGAAAATGCTGACGAATATGCTGGGCATGGCAGGCTATACCGTGGAGGTTTCCGCGGATGGCGCCGAAGCCCTAGAGAAGTATGAGCAAGCGAAAGCATCAGGAGACCCGTTTAACGCCGTTATCATGGACCTGACCGTACCCGGGGGGATGGGTGGCAAAGAAGCGGTGAAAAAGCTGCTGGAAATAGACCCTAAAGCCTTGGTAATCGTATCCAGCGGATACGCTACCGACCCAATTATGTCCGATTTTAAAAAATACGGTTTTAAAGCGGTAATTGCCAAGCCTTACAGCGTGAGGCAACTTCGAGAATCATTAAGCAGTATGTTGACCAAGAAAAAGAGATAGAATAAAGCGAGCTATCCGCCGGCGGTCTGGGGGAAAGCAACCTGTGTATAAAGGTCTTCTACGCGGTGTTTGTGTTCAAGCTCCTGGGAGGCAAGTTCTTCCAGGAGCTTTTTGATTTCCCCGGACGGATGCACTGCGGCAAGGCTGATATAGAATTCATGGGAGGCTTTTTCTCGGTTGGCTGCCAGCAGCAGGACATCCTTAAGCTGCATGTCCGGTGTTACCGGGGGTTGGTCAAGATGTTCGGCAATCCTGTAGTCAAGTATGTGGTCGCTCTTTAACGCGCCTTCCTGCAGCTTCCCCCGCGCGTAGTCACGCAGGAGGTTTTCATGCTTCTTCTCAACTTTCGAGAGTTCAAGGAACATGTTTCTGGCGGAATCTTCTACGACCTTCCAATAAAGGCTACGGTATAGCTCCTGCGCCTCGATTTCCTTTTGAATCGCCGTATCCAAAACGGTCTTTAGGGTTGTATTCTCTACCATTATCACTCTCCCTTTATTTACATGAATTAAACAAGTCTTAGAAAGGCCAGCCGATATATACAATAGCAAAAATAGCGTGGACTATCACAGATAGCCAGAATATCCACCAGATATAGCAATGCAGTTTGAAATACTTCTGGTACCAGCGGTACTTCATCAGGTTTTTCCCGAGTTTCGAGCCAGGGAGACAACGGTAGGAAAAGAATATCAATAGACCGGTAATAACATTAACAATACCCAGGACAAACAATATTCTGGTTGCCACTAATGCGCTAATCAAGCCTCCCCCTTTGGCTACCGGTTATTTCACAATTACGTGCCCTACCATATTGGGATGAAGCGTACAGTAGTATTCAAAATCGCCGAAATTAGTGAAGGTTCGACTGAAGCTCGAACCCCGGGACATAATACCGCTATCGAAAATCCCCATCCGGGAGGTAACGGTATGGTTGACGGTATCCTGATTTGTCCAAGTCACAGTGGTGCCTGCATCCACAGTAATAGTCGACGGTGAGAAAGCCAAGCCCTCAATTATCACGGCGATATTTGCTCCGGGCGTGAAGTCATTACCTGGCGTACCTCCGGGTGGCGGCTTTGTCTGGGTATCTGTATTGGGAGCCGTTGACGAAGGTTGAGATGACGTACTGCAGGAAACAACGGCTATTAGAGTTGAAATCAGAAGAACGCCCAATGCTATTAAAATAATTGCTCTATTCATAGTTTTACCTTCCTTTAGTCCCACCCCGCCTATAACGGTACGCTACTTTAATCGGCTTTCTACTTCTTTCCAGTCGATGTTTTTAAAGAACGCCGCAATATAATCGGCGCGCTTTAAACCATAGTCAATCATGAAAGCGTGCTCGAAGACATCCATCACCAATATAGGTTTACAACCGGCAAGATGACCGGTTTCATGCTCGTTAATCCACTGGTTGAACAGGGCGCCGGTGACATCATCCTGATAAATCACCACCCAGCCGATGCCGCGCATCGCGCCAGTGGCGCGGAAATCCTGCTCCCAGGCATCATAGCTGCCGAAAGCTGCGGTTAGCTTTTTAGCGAGGGCACCGGACTTATCCAGGGCAGACTTGCCACTGAGGTTATTAAAATAATATTCGTGGAGACGCATACCGTTAAATTCAAAACCGAAGCGGCGTTTGAGCTCGGCATATTCCGGGGTGGCGGTCTTGCCTTCTTTTAACATCGCCGCCAGAATGTCCGTGAGTTTATTGGTATTAGTCACATAGCCCTGATAAAGGGTAAAGTGATTGGTGAGAATGGTCTGACTGAAACCTTCCATACCGATAAGCTTGCTGTAGTCTTTGGCTGTATATGCCATTTTCCCTGTCCTCCTATATATTCGTTGAGTTATGATTATAGTTTATCGATAAACTTCTGCGTCTGGTAGTCCCATTCTACCGACTCTACATCTACGGAGCTGCCCTTTTTGGACGTTGCGGCAGTTACTCTAACGCTGCCTCCGCCACCCTCAAAGTAGGCGTTACAATTGTCCTCCTCTTTCAATGTCAGCCCAAAGCCATTGGGACCAAAGAAAGCCACGGCCCGCTCGATAACCTTCTTCGGTTTAAGTCTGGATTCCTTAGAGAGTGTCAACACGTTGCTCCTTTCATCGCGACCAGCTTATTTTAGGCCGGCCTCTTTATGTTTAGCGGCAATAGTATCGGCGAGTTTATCCAACGCCTGGAAATCGGCTTCTTCAGGATAGCCCTTAATGATTACCGGCGTCAATATCTCCACCTTGAGGTTAGGTATCATGGCTGCAAGCTGCTCCACCGCTTTAGTGCCCCAGCCGTAGGAACCGATGATAGAGGCGAATTTAGCCTTGGGCTTAATGGCATTCGCCAGGAAAGCCGCATAAGCAACATTGGGATGGGGGCCGGTAAGCACAGTAGGCGTGCCGATAACAATAGTAGCGGCATCTACCAGAGAAATAGCCAGCTTGCCGATATCCGATACAGCGAGGTCGAACTGCTTGACGGTAACACCTTTACGCGACAGAGTCTCAACGAGGTGGGCGACCATGCAGCGGGTGCTGCCGTGCATGGAGATGTAGGGTATGACAACGATGTTGCCGGGCTCATCAAAAGCCCACATGTGATAGGCATCAATGATGAATTGCGGTTTATCGTGCATGGGGCCGTGGCTGGGAGCGATAATATCTATTTTATAATCCTTAATTTTATCAAGGTTCTTTTGAATCTGGAGGCGGAAGGGCATCATGATTTCCGCCCAGTAGCGTTTGGCGGCTTCATATTCCTGCCCGATATCCCGCACATACATATCCGTGGTAGCGATATGGGAACCAAAAAAGTCGCAGGGGAAAAGAATTTTATCTTCCCGGAGGTAGGTCAGCATAGTCTCCGGCCAGTGCACCCAGGGGGCATGGATAAACTCCAGAGTACGGTTGCCCAGCGAAATAGTCTCTTTATCTTCGACGGTCTGGAACCTATCCTCGGCGACCAAAAAGCGGTCGATGAGCATATCTTTGCACCTGGGGGTGCAGACAGCTTTAGCTTCCGGGTACTTAGTCAGCACCTCGCGGATGCTGCCGGAATGGTCAGGCTCGGCGTGGTTGAAGATAACGTAGTCGATACGCTTGATACCGAGCTGGTCGAGGTTATCGAGCAACACATCCTTCATCGGGGGGTCAACAGTATCAATGAGGGCGGTCTTTTTACTGCCCTTAATCAGGTAGGCATTATAGCTGGTGCCATCAGGGAGGGGAATAAGGGAGTCGAACAGGCGCCTGTCCCAGTCAATAGCACCGACGCAATAGATACCTTTTTTGATTTCTCTCGGTTTCATGTTCCTCCTTATCCGCAGCGGTCACCTGTCAAGATTTTTGCCTAAATACACCCTGCGACATATATTGAACCACTACTTTAACAAGGATGCAATAGTTGAGGAAATATTTATAGGAGAAAAGTCACATGATTGCTTTTTTGATTCTGATATATTATACTTTGAATCCCTGTACAGACAAGGATAAAAAAATACTACAGGAGGCAAATAATGGCAAAAAGCAAGAAAACCTACACAACAGGCTTCGGTGCACCTGTTGATAATGACCAGAATTCCAAAACCGCCGGCAATCCGGGGCCGATCCTGATGCAGGATACACACCTGCTGGAAAAGCTGGGACATTTCGACCGCGAGCGAATACCAGAGCGCGTAGTACATGCCAAAGGATCCGGCGCTCACGGCTACTTCGACGTGACGGCGGACGTGACCAAATACACGAAAGCTAAATTCCTTTCAGAAATCGGCAAGCGCACGGAGGTTTTCGCCCGCTTTTCCACGGTCGGAGGTGAAAAAGGCTCCGCCGATGCGGAAAGAGACCCGCGCGGCTTCGCCCTTAAGTTTTACACCGAAGAAGGCAATTACGATATGACCGGCAACAACACTCCCGTCTTCTTCATCCGCGACCCTCTGAAATTCCCGGACTTCATCCACACGCAGAAGAGACACCCGGGCAGCAACCTCAAGGATGCCAACATGTTCTGGGACTTCCTTTCACTGACGCCGGAGTCCATCCACCAGGTAACGATTTTATTCTCCGACCGGGGCACACCACTCACCTTCCGCAACATGAACGGCTACAGCAGCCATACCTTCAAATGGTACAACGCCAAAGGCAAGTATTACTGGGTGAAGTACCATTTCAAGACGGAACAGGGCATCAAGAATCTCACCCGCGACGAAGCGACCGAGATGAAGGGGAAAGACCCCGACCACGCTACGCGCGACCTCTTCCAGGCTATCGAGCGGGGGGACTATCCCTCATGGCGACTGGAAATGCAGATAATGACCCCGGAACAGGCAGAGAAGTACCGCTTCGATTCTTTCGATGTTACGAAGGTCTGGTTCCACGCCGATGTCAAGCCGATAACTATCGGGCGAATGGTGCTGAACAAGAATCCCGAGAACTACTTCGCGGAAGTTGAACAGGCGGCTTTCTCGCCGGCCAACTTCGTGCCCGGCATCGCCGCTTCGCCGGACAAGCTGCTCCAGGGCAGGCTGTTTTCCTATCATGATACCCACCTCCACCGCCTGGGGCCCAACTATCATCTGCTGCCAATTAACCGCCCGAAGAACGCGGTGAACTACTACCAGCGGGACGGCTACATGGCTTTAGGCGACAATAGCGGCGACGGACCTAATTATTATCCCAACAGCTTCGGGGGTCCCGAACCGAGTCCCGAAGTCGCCGAACCTCCGTTCGCGGTATCCGGCCAGGCAGCACGGCAGCCTTACAAGCACCCCAACGACGATTTCTTCCAGTCCGGCGAGCTTTACCGCCGCGTGATGACCGATACTGATAGAGACCATCTCATCGGCAATATAACCACGCACCTTTGCAATGCTCAAAAACGCATCCAGCTGCGGCAGACGGCTATTTTCTATAAAGCCGACCCCGAATACGGAACACGTGTAGCCAAGGGACTGAAACTGGACGCTAAAGAAGTCAAGCGTTTAGCGGAAATGTCCCAGGAAGACAGGGCGAAAGCCACAGCGAGAAAGTAAATAAAAAAGAGAGGGGGCAAACGCCCCCTTTTCAACACCCTATAGCCGAACCTAACTGTTGTTTTCGTTTTTTTCCTGCGATACCTTGGAGTCCAGTAGTTTTTCAGCTTCTTCAATGGTTTCCACAGTATCGGGTATGTAATCAACAGTTTTACCTATCCGGCTAAACTGAATGCTGGTCAACTTGGCTTTGCCTTCGACGCGAATCCCGTGCCTTATCCCGGACTTTTTAAACTGGGCTTGAGCGCGTTCGACTTCCACGAGGGTATCCTGACCCAGTGGTTTAAATTGCGAGATATCGGTAATAACATCAAAACCTGGTTTGAGTTTCCGGAGTTCAATGATAGTTTTATCGGTGCATTCTTTCATCTGCTCGTAGTTAAAATACCCGACGAGAGAAACATACAACCGGTTTTTAGCTATATCAGCGGTGACGGTAAACATACCGAGCTCCTTTCCAAGGTCTAATCAGCCAGCTGTCAACTATTCAAAAAAGTTCTTATGTGAAAAAGAGTTTACACCTTTGTCAGCAATATATCAAGAGAATGCACCGGTATTCAGACATGTTTTGGTCTTTACCTATGCGCCGAAAAACGGTAAAATAGAGGTGTCAGATATCTTCTATAAAATGCCGAGAAATCTTTAGATTAGCAGGCGTAAATCTTGGATAAAAATACCCTCGACTGGCTGCTGGAAGGACCGGCATGGCTCAAGTATGCCGTGGAACTCCAGCTACTGGACACAAAACCAGATGTCACGCCGACACTGCGGGACAGCTCCATCCAAAATATCATAAGTCGGCTCAAAGGCAATAGCGTCGGTATCCCAGCTATAAAGTCGGGCCGGGTGCATTACACGGAGGCAGGGAAAGCCTACTGGGACCTGTTTTTCCTGGCGGACATCGGGCTGACGATAAACGACACGGGGCTGGAAGTCGAAGCGGAAGAAGTTTTCCGATTCCAAGCGTACGACGGCACATTTACCATGCCCCCTAACGTGCAGGATAATTATTTCTGTATGTCCGCAATACTCATCTCTTCACTGGCGAAGATGGGCTATCATGACGACCCGCGGGTGATAAAGTACATTAGAGCGGCGATGAGCACGCAGATGACGGGGGGCGGGTGGGACTGCTATGGCGACAGCTACGGTTCCAGGGATTCCTGCCCGATGGACAACATGAACATTCTAATGCTGCTGGGACAGTATATGGACTACCGCGATAATCCCAAGCTTTACGGAGCCATCGATAACCTGCTGGGGCACTGGGAGGAAGGGACGCACCTTTACGGGTTCGGGGTGGGGAAACGCTTCCGCAGCCTGCAATACCCGGCGGTAAAGTACGGCATCCTGCGGGTGCTGGATGTGCTTTCACTTTTTCCTTACGTGCTAAAGAGCCGGGCTTTCAAGAGCATGCTGGGCTACGTTCACGCTAAAGGCGAAAACGGCAGGTATTTTGCCGAACCGGCGGATATGGTTTATACTGATTTTGACTTCAGTCAAACGGCAGAACCAAGCCGGTGGATTACTTTTTTAGTCGAAAGGGTGGGGAAAAGGGTGGAGGAGGTAGGGTAAAACTATGTTGCCTGATAAAGAAATAGAATCATTTTGGAGGTTTATAAGAAGGTCCGTCGACCGCATCCTATTATGCATGGATGGGCTAGATGAAACTGACCTCAACTGGCGTCCATTGGATAATGCCAACAGCTTGTATGTGTTAGCTACTCATATCATTGGAAATATCGAAGCGAATATACATGGGGTCTTATGCCACCAGAATATTAACCGTCAGCGAGAAGCTGAGTTCAAGGCTTATGGGAGTACAATTGAAACCATTCAACAAAGATGGCGTGAACTTCAGGAACGCATATCTTCACATCTAGCAAAATTATCATCAAAGGACTTGGACACAGAATATGCACATCCTCGCCGCGGCATGATAACGGGACGCGATATGCTGATCGTCGTTGCCAGACATGCCGCCGAGCATGTTGGACATGCCGAATTAACCCTTGATTTGCTATTTACAGCTAGGGGAAGAGCACTACCGGATAGAGAGTTTTAACTTTTTGCTCGGAATGAAGGGGGACTACTGTGTATCGTATAGAGGTCCTGGTAAAAGAAGGTTTCGCTGACCCGCGCTCCGAAGGGCTGCAAAAAGATATATTCGACCTCGGCATTAAGACGGTCAAGCGTGTAAGGGTCAGCAGCATCTATTTACTGGAAGGCAAACTAAAAGAAAAAGAGCTTTCAACCATCTGCCGTGAACTGCTCGCCGACCCGATTGTGGAGGAGTATATCGTCGAAGAAAGCCCCGCCCCTAAAGGCGCGCGGCTGGTGGAGGTAGCCTATAATCCCGGCGTCATGGACCCGGTCGAGGACAGCGTGAAAAAAGGCATTAAAGACCTCGGCATAACCAACGTTAGCGCGGTCAGGACGGCGAAAAAATACCTGCTCTGGGGCGACATTTCCGATGATACTCTAAAGTCCATCTGCGATAAGCTGCTGGTCAACAGCGTCGTCCAGCATATCGTCGCCCACAAAGAAGCGGTAGCGCTGCCTTCCGCCACCTATAAGTTCAAACTGGAAAAGATAGATATCGCCGCCATGGACGATAACGCCCTGATGGAATTGAGCAAGGGCAGGTTCTGGCTCAATATTCATGAAATGCGGATTATCCAGGACTACTTCAAAAAGCTGGGACACAAACCGACGGACGTCGAGCTGGAAACACTGGCACAAACGTGGTCGGAACACTGCATCCACAAGACCTTTAAAGCCAAGATAACACTAGGCAATAAGGTCATCGACAACCTGATGAAAAGCACCGTGATGAAGGTGACGCAGGAGTTGAACAAACCATGGTGCCTTTCCGTATTTAAAGACAACGCTGGCGTAATCGACTTCGATGGGAGATACGCTATTTGTTTTAAAGTGGAAACACACAATCACCCGTCGGCGGTGGAGCCTTACGGCGGGGCGGCGACGGGCATCGGCGGGGTGATACGCGACCCGTTGGGAACGGGGCTGGGCGCTTTCCCGATAATGAACACCGATGTTTTCTGCTTCGGGCCGCCGGACCTGCCCCATGACGACCTGCCCAAGGGAGTGCTGCACCCACGACGTATTTTTAAGGGGGTCCGGGCGGGGGTAGCGGACTACGGCAATCGCATGGGCATCCCCACCTCCAACGGGTCGATATTCTTCGACAAGCGTTACGTGGGCAACCCGCTGGTCT
>MGMT01000074.1 GCA_001796525.1 Chloroflexi bacterium RBG_13_51_52
CCTGCCGCAGGTAGCCGATGGTAGTGCCCCGGCGCACGGAAACGTTTCCTGTATCCGGTGTTATATTGCCGGCGATTATTTCAAATAAAGTGGTTTTGCCCGAACCGTTCTGCCCGATTACCGCGATGCGGTCTCCCATGCCCACATTGAAGGTTATGCCGGTAAACAAATATTGCGCATTATATGATTTAGATACATTGGAAATATTCAGCATGATATGTCCCCGTGTAAGTTGCCAGTTATCATTATACAGATATTGTTCAGCGAAGGGAATGAGTGAGGAACATTTTATGTTTGTTTTGGTAAACAATGTGGTATCATATGAATAATACGTTTACATATTGAAAATTGTTTTTGAGGAGTAAAAAGTGGAAGAAAAAATCGTCTATTTCGAAAAGCCGGGCATTGAAAACACGGAGACGACTTTGAAGCTCGCCCTGGAACGAGCCAATGCGCGCGGCATTAAAAAGGTCGTTATGGCATCGACAAGGGGAAGTACAGCGAGCCTGGCGGCAAAAAATTGGGCTAAAAGTGGCATTAAAATCGTCGTTATACCGCACCAGTTCGGATTTATGGGTGCGGAGTTCTCACCGGAAATGGTAAAGGAACTGGAAAAACAGGGGCACACCGTGCACTTCGGGACAATGCTGTTTCACACGGAGCGTTTTTACGGCATGAACACGCCCACGATTATGGCTAATTTGCTCCGCACTTTTTGTCAGGGAATGAAGGTCTGTGTAGAAATTCTTTTGATGGCTGCCGACGGTGGCCATGTAGATATCGGGGAGCAGGTTGTGGTGGTAAGCGGTTCGGGAAGGGGAGCGGATACGGCAGTGGTTGCCCTCGCCACAACCTCAACGCATCTGGCTGACCTGCATATCACGGAAATTATCTGCAAGCCTCTCCAGACAAAACAGGGTCCGCCGCCATCGGCGCCGCCGCAGGGAGCGCCTCCGCCGGATAAGAAACCTGCATAATAGTTATTTTTGCAGTCGTGTTTGGTAAATTTAATAGCTGTCGATAAAGCATTACACTTTTACGGAGGTGAAGATGATTATCGTGACGAGAACAGTAAAAGTAGACACGAATGCACCGGCCGAGGAGGGATTTGTTGCTATCTATAACATTACCCCTAAAGTGCAACAGCACCTTGTTGAGTCTTACGTTGCTAACGGGATTTTGACGGTATTCCTGCCCGGTACCACCGCCGCCATCGGTACTATCGAATATGAGGCAGGCTTGCTTTCCGACTTTAAAAACATGTGGTCGCGTATTGTCCCCAGGGATTTGGTATATACGCATAAGTTTCTCTGGGAAGAAAATAATGCCTGTTCTCACGTGCGGGCTTCATTAATGGGTGCGTCTCTGGTGGTTCCGCTGGTCAACAAGAGGTTGATACTGGGGCAATACCAGCAGATAATCCTGGTTGAGTTTGATAACCGCACCCGGAACCGGCAGGTTGTCCTGCAATTTATGGGTGAGAAGGGTACTGCTGAATATTAAATATAACTGATAATATTCAAATTCTACGTAAAACTTAATTAGCCTTCCGGCGGGCAACATCGCCCGGGACGATAAAATGAGCGCCCATCATGTTAAGCGTCTTATCCGGGCTGGACTCACAGGTTTTTTTAATAGCAAGAAGCACTTCTCCGGCTACCGTTTCATCCCAGAACCAGTCCTGGAGCAGCTTCGCGGAAGCGTTAGCCTGCCCTGGCTGGGAGGTTACTCCTTCGATATAGTATGCTTTTAAGTCTTCGGCGGCCAGTTTAAGCGTATATGCCAGCGAGATGTCCTGTCGGGGATTTGAAATTTCCTCACCTTTAACAAAGGCGTAAAGAAAGTCCGGCAGTTTTTCCAGGCTTATGCTGCTGACACCCACCGTGGTGCGCTGGCGTTTTTTCACAGCCATGTCATACCAGGGGCGCATGGCAGTCATTTCGCGTCGGAAGGATGAAAGCAACGGGTCGGTTGTGCCGTCTTCAAATGTGGCTCGACTGTAATTGACCGGGCAGGATAGTACCGTTATCTCATTATTTTCCAGTTCATCTTCAGGGAAGTCCTGCAACATCGGTCCTGCTGGAGCTTCTAGGAGTTCGAGGACGGAGATAAGCACCTTCCGCTGGAAAGCGGGGTCATCCGGGGCGCCTAGGGGTCGGCCCAGTTGGAATGGCACCCACAGTGCCCGGGGCGGTTTTATGGTTTCTGTGTGAGGCCGGATAAGGCTGATACCGGTTGTAGGGACACCGGCCTCTTCTACGTAGTGGCTTAGAACGCCGACGGCGCTCGTGCAGCCCGGTCAAACGGGCAGGAGCAAGACGGCATTTACCCCGTCTTTCTTAAGAAGACCGGCGATTTCATATGCCGGCGCTTTTAACTCTTCCCCCCGGTGGGCACTGGATACCGAATAATGAAAATCAGCTAGACTGCCGATAATGCCATCCCGTGCTATCTCACGCAGGCGGTCGATAGGGAAAACAACGTTCCAGTCCCGCTGGAAACCGGAGCGGTCGAAGCTGGCGGCGATATGGGACATTACCAGGTCGTTGGGACGTACGTCTCCGGGAATGACACGGTAAAAATCATTCGGGTCGAGCTGGAAGGGGCGGTCATCGCGCATGTGAAGTCCGGCCGTGGTGATAATAGCCAGTCGGCGTTCACGTAAAGGCGGACCGCCAACCCAGGGGTTCGATTCAAAGGAGGGGCAGGGCAGACTTAATAGCATTTTTCTTTCTTCTTCGCTTACTTTTTCAAGACGGACCATCTTCTAACTTCCTCTTTTTTCTAAAAATTATCACAACCGTGCGGGTCTGTCAAACGCAGAGAAGCGGATATTATCGGATAACCGCCTTTGACGCGGCTCATTATGAATAATTTAGGATATTTTATCAATATTTTACGTATTCATATCAAATCCTTATTGATTTTTACGGGGAATTTAATATCAGGCAGATAGCATTAAAGATAGCGAGACTTGAGAAGACTAGAGAAATGGTGTGATGAAAAAAACATATGTCATTGAATATCTCTCGGAATGCCTGCTTAAGAGTTGGTATTTCTTTACTCTCTGCTATTGTTATAACAGCCGCATTGTTTATTGCCGCCCCAGAGCCGGCTAACGCCTCAAACCCGCAGTACATCAATTGGCAGGAATATCCTGCGAATCCGGTCTTCGACCCTGTAGAAAGAGTCTACTATCCCAGCATTATCTTCGATGGGTCGACCTATAAAATGTGGTATGATGACGGCTCTGGGACGAGATATTCATCTTCTGTGGATGGCATCAGCTGGGCATCTGGTACTTCGCTAGCCGGTCTGACCAACGCCCGCCACGCTGTTGTTCAATGGATAGGCACCAAATACATGGCTTGGTACTGGAACTCCACCCAGCTATACTCGATTAATGCCATCAGGACGGCGGAATCAAACGACGGAATAAACTGGACTTTTGACGCCCCCATTACTCAAGTTGGCACAACGGTAATAACGGGAATTTCGGGGAATTGGAACGGGGGTTCTTACGGACCGTGTGAAGTCTTTTATAATCCAGCCGGTTCGGCGACAATCGTAGCGCCTGTGGATGCTGCGACCGTATGGCAAAACAAGTTCGTCATGTACTACGACGGGACTACCGGTGGTCTCGAGGATATCGGCATCGCTGTCAGCGCCAATGGCAAGCAGTGGCAGGGCTATAATGGGGGTACCACGCCGGTGCTGGCTCATGGGGGTGGTACTACGTGGGACTCCAATTATGCTACCTTCTGCTCGGTCCAAAAAATAGACGGTATCTACCATATGTGGTATTCCGGTGGTCAAACAGCCAGTCATGAAGGCATAGGATACGCCCAGTCGAACGACGGCATTACCTGGACTAAGTACACCGGCAATCCAATCATGCACAGGAATGATGGCGTTCCCTGGCGCTCAACCAGGACATACACGCCCAGGGTATTATATGATGCCGGCGGATTCAACGGTCAGGGTGAGCCTGCCCAGCTTAAAATGTGGTACAACGGCACGGATGCGGCCGGTAATTACGCGCTGGGCTACGCCCGTATTACTATTTCACCCGCACTGGTAACTGTCGGCGGGCGGGTCAACCCTGTAAATAAAATAGCTATATTGATGCCGTATTTTTACATGATTGGTGGGCTTGTAGCCGTAATTGCTGTCGGTATGTTTACGTGGAAAAAGCTGTCATTCGCCAGGGTAAACAGCCGGAAAAATTAAACGGATTGCTGTTTTATCCTAGTCCATCCGGGGACCGGCCAGCGGCTGATATTGCACTACTTGAGACATCGCTTCCTGTTGCTCTCTTTCGTTTAATGGTTTGAACCTTTTTGCCGCATCTAAAATCATTGGCCAGAGCTGCAGTTCCCCCGGCATTACGGCAGAGGTGATGTCCTGGCTAAGCGTAAACCGGAGGCTTTTTTCTATTTCCTTTGGCTCGTCAAACGGTTCGTACCAGGTATTGTAAGGGTGCTGCCTTGCTTTAGCCCCTTCCCAGGCGCGCTTGGCTACCGACTTTATAGCCATGACACCCACATCCTTTTGACGGGCGGTTTTTAGTAATGGTTTGAAGTCATTCCAGTCGGTAGGGTGGGCGGCGTGTACCCGGTTCAGGGGAAACATCACCGTATCGAAGTTAAAAAGTTTCAAAGCCTGGTTATGTAGGGGCGGATTGTGCCCGGTGATACCGATAAAGCGTAACAGTCCCTGGGCTTTGGCTTCCATGATAGCTTCCATGGCACCTCCCGGACCGAGGGCTGTATTCAAGGTTTTAATATCATCGACGCCATGAAGCTGGAACAGGTCAAAACGGTCGACTTTCAGAGTATCGAGGGAACGTTTCAGGCTTTCCCAGGCTCCGGTTTTAGTCCGTTCCGCCGTCTTACAGCCCAGGAAGAACTTTTTCCCGTTCCTTTTAAACCATGAACCCAGGTGTTTCTCCGCATCTCCGTAAAGCGGTGAGACATCGATATGGTTGATGCCGTTTTCCAGCGCCATTTCCAGTGCAGCATCTGCCTCTTTCTGTCTGACGCGGAACAAAGCAAAGCTCCCGAATATCAGGATGCTGCTCATGTGCTCCGTCTTACCCAGTCGTCTTTTTTCCATATTAACCTCCGGTGTTCTCTTTTAGTCTTCCTTGCCGGTCGCCCGTGTGTAGGAAGTGCCGTTCCCGCTGGTAAAGAAAAGGATGGGGCTATCGATTCGCCGGAAAGATATGGGTCCATGCGATAGTCCCCGCGGGGCGAAGACAATCGTGCTTTTGTTAAGGATATACTGCTCGTCTTCCAGCCAGATTTCCACTTCTCCGCCGAGCTCCCGCGCGCTTCCCTTATAGTTCCCGAAAAAGCCCAGTATCTCATCGAAGTCATGGCTGTGTGCAATTTCGATATTCGTTGGGGGTTCCCCGTGCTTGGCAACCATCCACACCGCATCGAAATATAAAGCTCCCCTGGCTACAGCGTCGTTCAGGGAAAGCACATGGGCGGAATCCGTATAATTGCCGGCTTTTCTCTGGTCTTCCAGCCTTTTCAAGAACCCGGCGGGCGGTGGTTGTTTGGGGCGTATATCTTCTGTAATAACGTATTGGGCGTATTTTCTTTCCGGCATATAATCTCCTTATGTGATATTATCGCGATGGATTATGTGATTATAGTCCTATTCTGAATTTTCGGTCAATTTTAAAGTATAATAAATAAAAAGCTAAAGGGGAGAGTGAACATGAAATCAGAAAATTTATCGGGGAAGGTGGCGGCGATGATTGGCTTGGTGGAATACCAGGCTGGCTCTGTCGTTAGCCGGACGATAATTGATAAACCGGCTGGCACTATAACCCTCTTCGCTTTTGATAAAGGGCAGGGATTAAGCGAGCATACTGCCCCCTTCGATGCTATGGTCTATATCCTCGATGGTGAGGCCGAGGTTTCTATATCCGGTAAGCCCCTTACAGTAAAACAGGGAGAGATGGTCATCATGCCGGCCAACCAGCCCCATGCGTTGAAAGCTATACACCGCTTCAAAATGATGCTGGCAATGATAAAGTCATGATATTTATTATGGTTAAAAGAACGATAGTTGTAATAGTCCTATTCATCCTGACGTTATTGTCTTCAAGCTTTTTCACAGGATGTCAGGAAAGCAGTCAAACTACCCAGCAGGTCAGGACCGTGCCCCATGATACAGCCTGGGGTATCTATAGATTAGACATCGACACACAGGATATAAGCCTGGTTTACAGCTTTCCTGCTGATAGTGTTCCTTCAGGATTACAGTTGAGTAATAGCGGGGACAAATTTGTCTTCGCGCAAAAACTAAAAAGTCAGGGAGATGAGAAAACGGAAATCTATTCCGTCGGGACAGATGGAAAGAATCTCATAAAAATTACGGATAACGATTATTGGGACCTCTATCCGGTCTGGTCTTCCGATAGCGCGCGCATCGCCTTTCTTTCCTGGCGGGATAAAGACCTGGATATTTATGTGATGGATGCCGACGGTAAAAACATGGAAAAACTGTATGATTCCGGCGACCATGACGCGGATATTAATTGGGTGGGGAACAGCATTGTTTTTACTTCGCAGTCTGCTGTCTGGATTATGCAAGATGACGGCACGCAGCCGGTGCAGGTTACCGACTATCCGGATAAGGGGAGGTGGGGGAATGCTAATCTGCCCGCTGGCGACTACGACCCGAGGCTAAGTCCCGATGGCAGTAAAATCGTTTTCGAGCGACTTGAAAATACGGATGACCCTCACGGCGGTTACAATATTTTCACCATCGATCCCGATGGAACGGGGGAGACTCGTCTAACATCAAGCGGATACTCGCAGGGACTGGCCAACTGGTCGCACTCGGGTGAAGAACTGACCTATATTGTCGCGGCTATTGATGGCCAGGGTAAATACCATATTTACATTATGAATTCCGATGGGACAAATAACCGTAATATCACGCCCGACTATTTCCCCGCCGGCTTTCTTTGCCACCACCCCAATTTCTCTAAAGATGATTCTGCAATATTCTTTCTCGGTCAATGGTGGGAAGATAATTAAGCGTACGTTCATAGGGATACGCAGGGTTTAGCCTTATGTTATAAATATCTGTGATATATTACGCATGTTTTCTTTAAATTTGCATTTTTATGCAAAAATGCGTATAGTAGCATTAATTATTTCGCCCGGTCTTTTTCAGGAGGTATGATATGCTGGATGAACTCGGACAGAAAATAGTCAGGGAGCTTCAGGACGATGCGCGGCAGAGTTTCCGTGAAATCGGTCGGAAACTCAAGGTTTCAGAAGGGACCATACGCAATAGAGTGAAGAGCCTGATAGGTAGCAATACCATGAAAATAAGCGCTATTCCCAACCCCGAACGGTTGGGATTGAATTTCATGTGTATAATGTGTATCGAGGTAAAAGTAGGTACCGCCGAAAAGGTAGAGCAATTATTGATAAAAAACCCCAATGTTTATTACCTGTGCGGATGCACCGGCAATTATGATATCATCGGGCTTTTTGTTTTCCACACGCCCCACGAGTTCGACGAGTTTGTCAAGAATGTTATCGCCAATATCCCGGATATTACCCGGACGAGTACCTATGTTATTATGCACGTCTCCCGCAGCCCCTGGGAACACAATCTGGATGTAGCTGCTCTGGCGAAAGTATAAACTGTAATAGCTCCGTTAATTCGGTTTTCTAATTTATTCTCTCGAAAAGAGGCGGTCCTTTTGCTTGAAAGAAAAAGCTTAAAACCCCGTATCTTCACCGGATGGTGGTCTGTTCTCTTCATCGGTGCTGTCTCCGGTTTGGGGCATGGTTTCAATACCTACGGTATCTCCGTGTTCTTTAAGGATATTGCTGGCGAACTGGAGTTGAACCGGGCATTTACATCGCTGGCGGCAGGTATGGGACGCCTTGAAGGCGGTATCACCTCGCCGCTGGTAGGCTGGCTATCGGATAAATTCGGCCCGAGGTGGATTGTCATTATTGGCACTTTCGTCGCCGGCGTCGGCATGATTCTTATGTACTATATCACCCAGGTCTGGCAATATTACATTGTTTGGGGGGCTTTGATAGGACTCGGGCTGAATATCGGATTGACTGTCGCCTGTGACAAGATGATTAACGACTGGTTCATACGGCGGCGGGGATTAGCCATGGGTATCAAGTTTGCCCTCATCAGTATTTTCGGTATCGTTGTCTTGCAGGCGATTACCTGGCTTAAAGATGTCAGGGACTGGCGTTTCACCTGTCTCATCTGGGGTTTTATTATATTAGCCAGCATCCCGTTTGCCTACATCTTGGTAAAACCCCATCGCCCCGAATATTACGGATTGATGCCTGATGGCGCGGAGGTTGGCCCCGGCGAGGAAAAAAGTAGAGAAGAAATGATAGAAAGGGGCGTCAGCTACGCTTCGAGTTTGCAGGAAACGGAATACACTTTTAAGCAGGCTCTAAAGACCAGTACCTACTGGCTGCTGATGATCGGTTTTACCGTGCATAACTTCATCGCCGGCGGTTTCAATGTGCATGTTTTCCCCTTCTTGACGGATATCGGCATTGACGAGGCTGCGGCAGGCGGTATGATGAGCTTGATGATCTTCTTTACTATCCCTTCCAGGTTTTTCGGCGGTATGGTTGCCGACCGTGTTCCCAAACGCTATATCCAGCTCTTATTGGTCGGGGCGTTTTTACTGCAGGTAATCGGAATCAGCACTTTCCTTTCTAGCCGGAGTATATTTTCGGTTTATGTATTGCTGGCGTGTCATGGATTAAGCTCCGGGGCAATGACGCCTCTGGTAATCCTCATACTGGGTCGCTACTTTGGGAGGAAGGCTTTTGGAGCGATTCTCGGTACGATGATAGCATTTCTTGCCCCGATGGGCCTGTTTTCTCCGGTTTATTACGGCTGGGTATTTGATAGATATTTAAGCTATGATATCGCTTTTATCACAGCTCTGATAATGGCGGCGATAGCAGTAGTAACAACCTTTTTTGTACGTGTTCCTCGCCCGCTGTCGGATGACATTATTACTCATCGGTAAAAGTTAAAAGCCCGGTTTATCTATCATTGGTACCTGGGAAAGCTTGTTTTATTGACTTGACAAGCTCATACGGAATATTATTTTTATAGTAGTAAGATATGGTTGAGAAACGTGAGATATTAGATGAGAGAAAGCGGGTAATTAGTAGACGCCGGCGTCTGGTTTTATTGTCTGTATTAGGCGTTTTCTGTCTGGTAATCGCTTTCTTTGTGGTAAACCAGTGTACCGATATAATCGTCAGGGTATCTGGGGATGTCCAATCAACTCCACAGCAAGGTGAGTGGGCGATGTTCCGCCGCGACCTGGCACATACCGGTAATGCCGGGACAAATAGCACGTTGCCCGCAGGAACGTTGAAGTGGACGTTTGCTACCGGCGGCCCCATCCATTCATCACCGGCGCTTGTCAATGGTATGGTGTATGTCGGTTCCAGGGACGGGAATATTTATGCTTTAGATGCCACGACGGGCGAAAAGCTGTGGGCATTCAAAACGGACAGTTGGGTGGAATCATCACCGGTAATTGTTGGCGGAGTGCTTTATTGCGGCTCCAATGACGGCAATCTTTATGCGCTGGATGCCAGTACCGGAGAGAAACGCTGGTCATTCTCCGTGCCTTATGCCATCAGGTCGTCTCCGGCAGTGGCTGACGGTGTGGTCTATTTTGGATGTGATGACCATCATGTTTATGCCGTAGATGCCGCTACCGGAGAAGAGCTCTGGAAAGCCGGTACCGACCATAATGTAATATCGGCGCCGGCAGTTTCTGAAGGTATTTTGCTCGTCGGCTCCGTCGACGGTACATTTTACAGTTTTAACGCTAAAACCGGTAGCGCGCGCCTGCAATTAGAAACAAAGTATTCTATTATCACATCTCCCGCAGTGAAGGATGGCGTTGCCTATTTCACTGACGGCTCAAATTATTTTTACGCTATTGATATTAAAGCTAAAAACTGGTTGTGGGAAAACATAGTCAAGGTGTACTGGAATGCTCTTTACATCTATGGTTTGGCTCCAAGTCCCCCTAGACCCTCCGGATTTCTCTGGGACGTTTCATTAGGGTGGAATATAAGGACAGTTTCTTCTCCGGCTATCGTAGATAATTATGCCTATCTCGGCGCCGGAAACAATCTGGTCTCGATAGACCTCACTACTCACCAGGTTCAGTGGACTTTTTCCACAAACGGTGATATCGCATCTTCACCTGCGGTTGCCGGCACGGTTATTTATATCGGCAGCCAGGACGGGCATCTTTATGCTGTTGATAGAGCTACCGGTGAAAAACTGTGGGAAGTTGTAACCGGAGACGAAATCACCTCTTCACCTGCGGTGGGTAACGGCGTAGTTTACATCGGTTCTCACGATGGAAAGCTATATGCCTTTGAATAATATAATTTAATAAACCAGTAGTATTTCTATATCAAGGAGGAAATTATCATGACAGCCGATTCAATTAATAAAACATTCAAGGAACCGTCTCGTGATATCAAAGTCTGCCATGAAGCTGATGTTGTCGTTGTCGGCGGCGGTCCGGGTGGGCATTCGGCGGCTGTGGCTGCCGCCCGTAACGGTGCCAGGACCGTTCTTATCGAGAGGTACGGTCACCTCGGAGGCATGGCTAGCGGCGGACTGGTTATTCTTATTCCGCACATGAGTGATGGCGGAAAAGAGCCGCAAATAGCCGGTCTCTGCTTGGAGTGGATGAACAGGCTGGCGAAAATCCCCGGTGGCATGGTCGGACCGACACTTGATGAGGTGGGCTCGAGCGACCCCAGGGTGCTTGCACGCTGGAAGAACCACTTCTCCGCCATTGTCGATGGTAAAATCAGGCTTACCTGGACGGTGGACCCGGAAATGCTTAAATGCATCTTGAATGATATGGTGGAAGAAGCGGAAATAAAGCTTTCATTACATTCTTGGGGTACGCAGGCGATTGTTGAAAAAGGCGCGGTTAAGGGAGTAATCTTTGAAAGTAAGTCCGGTCGGCAGGCGGTGCTGGGTAAAGTCATAATCGACGGTACCGGAGATGCTGACCTTTTACCTACGGCGGGGGTGGAGTTCGATGGCGCCCTTGATGCCAAGTTGAGGAGTTCCATGCTGGCGCTGGTCTTCCGCGTGGGCAACTGTGATTTCAAGAAGTACAATGATTTCAGAGAAAAAGACCCTAAAAAAGCCCAGGAGCTTTCCGGGGAGCTGGCTAAAGCTGCCGGGACGTTTTTCCTGCCTATCGCCGGTCACCGGGATGATGTTGTTTGGGTGAATAACTGGATACCCGGTTTAAAATCGACCGATGTCGACGACCTTACCAAGCTGGAAGTCAGCGTACGCAGGATGATGCGTAAAGGGTTCGAGTTCATGAAAAAGAATTTTCCCGGCTTTGAAAACAGTTTTATCCTCGATACGGCTTCCCAGACTGGCACGCGGGGCAGCCGCCGGCTGGTGGGAGAACATATCGTTACTGCAGAAGATATGAATTCCAGCAGGAAGTTCGATGATACTATCGCCGTCATTCCCAAGATTGCCCCCGGCGGCAGCGGCGGTTGCGCTTATATCCCTTACCGTGCTTTAGTGCCTGTGAAAATGGATGGACTGCTGGTAGCCGGTCGCAGCTTCTCGTCGGATAAAATCGCCAATGATAGCATGAACCTGATACCGCACTGCTGCGCTATGGGTGAGGCAGCCGGTACAGCCGCTGCATTAGCCATAAAGCAGGGTATCAGCCCGCGAAAGGTTGATTATAAAACCCTGCAGAAAACCCTTGTCAAGCAGGGGGCAGTTTTACCGGGTATCAATATAGCCTAGTTTTAGTGTTAAAAAACAAACGGCACTGGAAATACAAAATCTAGTGCCGTTTTTGTTTAGTGAAGTTCAACTGTCACTATATTATTCGGCGAATTTTTTAAGCAGTGCGGCGGTTTTCTTCGGTACCTCTTTAATGAACCCTTCTCTTCCCAGATGGAACCAGAAAGGGTCCCAGTCCATTTCCTTGAGGTTTTCTATGAGAGGCGATATCGCATCGAAGGGAAAGGTGATAATTATTAAACCCTCGGGCAATACCCCGCGGGCTTTCATGCTGAAGCCAAGTCCGCTGATGGTGTAGTTCATTTCTCCGCTTAAATAGGGATGAGCGTATATCCAGGCGCAGGCAAGGCAGGTGGTCCCCTTGGCGTTCCACATCTTCCCGTCGGAGTAGCTGCTGGCTCTTAATAGAATCTCCGCCTGGCTGGGACTGGCGGTGAAGATTAACAAATCCGGGTCGAAGTTCATTTTGTCGATAGAAGCGTGGGTGATATATTTAACAGAGTCCTTTGGTAAAGTCGGGACATAATCGTAGATTCTTCTATTAGCGCCGGGGGTCTTAAACATGGCATACAAAGGGCCTAGCTGCCCGCTGTACATTAGCGGCGGAAACTCCGTGATACCCAATACCTGCTCGCCGCACTGAACATTTTTGACGTAAAACGGCTGGCTGGTCTGCGCTTCCTTGAATAGCTCGCAGAGAGCCAGGTTTTTCTTGGTGGGTTTGATTCCTTCCGGTTTTTCCATGGAGTACTTAACGCCCACGGGCTTGCGTTCGAATTTGAATTTGTCGAATATGGAATAGTCCAGCTTTTTTGAACTCATAATAATCTCCCTTCCGGTTTTGATTATATCATCAGATATTCCAGACAACAAGGAAATACCTCGCGGTTATCCTGTTTATCCGGTAACCGTTTCCACTTTAAGCATGTTGGTAGAACCGGCCTGGCCTATGGGTAAACCGGCGGCGATGATAATCAGGTCGCCCGGTCGAGCTATTCCCTGCTCCCGCGCAAGCCTGGTGCCGAGTGCAAACAATGCGTCGACCGATGTCGGTTCTACTATCAGGAGAGGATGTATGCCCCAGTAAAGCAGCAGCTTTCCGGCAACGGTTTTGTCCGGCGTCAATGCTAGGGTAGGTACGCTGGGTCGGTACCTGGAAATACGTATAGCAGTGCTGCCGGACTGCGTAAATGCAACGATTGCTGCAGCTCGCAAACTGTGTGCTGTCTGGCAGGCGCTATAACTGATGAGTTCGTCTGTCTCGCGCTTCAGCCAGTTTCGTCTTTCCGCCAGTATCTGCTCGTAGGGGAGCTTCTTTTCCGCCGCTCTGGCGATACCGGCCATCATCTTAACGGCCTCTATCGGGTATTTGCCTATGGAAGTCTCGGCGGAAAGCATTACGGCATCGGTGCCGTCGAAGATGGCGTTGGTGACATCGGTAGCCTCGGCGCGCGTGGGCAGCACTTCATTAATCATCGATTCCAGCATTTCGGTAGCGGTTATTACCGGCTTGCCGGCGCGGTTGCATTTTTTAATAAGGTCTTTTTGTATCAGCGGGACCCTTTCCAGGGGTATTTCCACCCCCAGGTCGCCCCTGGCAATCATAATGCCGTCACAGGTGGCCAGGATGCTGTTAAAATTCTTGACCGCTTCGCCGCGCTCTATTTTCGCGATGATAGGTATATTGGCTTTGTTCTCGCGTAATATTGCCTTGACGCTGTTGATGTCGTCGGTGCTGGTAACGAAGGATAGCGCCAGGAAATCCGGCTGCTGTTTGATGGCGAAAAGTATGTCTTCCTGAAGTTTATCGGTGATGAAGGATACGGATATTTTCATACCCGGCACCACCAGCCCGCGCCCCTGTTTAAGCAGCCCGCCCACTGTCACCCGGCATTTTATCCCGGTGCCGTCTATTCCCCGGACCTTTAATTGCATCGCGCCGTCATCTAGAAGAACGGTGTCTCCACTTTTTATATCCTGCGGGAGGTTGGGCAGGGTCACCGGCAATAGAGAGGAGTTGCCTTCCACATCCTCGGTTGTAAGGTGTATCAGGTTGCCCCTTTTTAAAGTTACCTGGCCCCCGGCAAGCCGGCCGATACGGTATTTAGGTCCTGGCAGGTCGATTAATACGGCAACATTTATTCCTGTGCGTTTACTCTGTGCCCTGACATTGTAGATGTAGCTGGCATGCTCTTCGAGCGTGCCGTGCGAAAGGTTGAGCCGCGCGACGTCCATGCCGGACTTAATCAGTCGCTGTATCATTGCTGTGGAGCCGGATACCGGCCCGATGGTGCAGACTATTTTCGTCCGCCGCTGATAAAAAATGGGGCTCTTCATATATGATATTATACCCTCTTTACGGCTTGCTTGATAATAATCGCTGGAAAAAGTGTATGGGGAGAGACTGATACTGAGGGGTGGCTATATCTTCTTCCTCTTCCACCGCCCCGACCTGAAGTAAATAATGAAAACGATAGCCGATGAAACAGTGTCAGCCACCAGCGCCCAGCGTACGCCGTAAACTCCCAGATTGGCGATGCCTGGCAGGAAATATGCCAGGGGTACCCTGATTCCCCACATTGTCACCAGGTCGATGATGAAGGCTATTAGTGTATCTCCCACGGTATTCATTACGCTCATCATGACCATCATCAGTCCGTTGCACATATAGCTGACCGTCTGTATTTTAAGGAACGTACTCGCCATTTCTATCAATTCGGGTTCGGCATTGAAAAGGCGTACGATGCTGTTTGCCCATATCCAGACCGCTATGGAAAAAAGCAACATGACGCCCGTGAATATGCTTATGGCTGTCCAGGCTGTTTTTTCCGCACGCTCCGGCTGCAGCGCTCCCAGGTTTTGGGCTGCCAGTATCCCCGCCGCCGAGCCCAGCCCCATGGCGGGCATCAGTATCAGCATATCGACTCTGGAAACGAGCATATGCCCGGCAATCGCCAGTGTCCCGAAAGGAGCTATAAACCACATGAAAACAATATTGCCGACATTCATGTGTATACCGCCTAGCGAGGCAGGTATACCGATTTTTGCAGTCCGCCAGATAATACTCCAGTCGAAGTTGAAATTTTTCAGCGTTATCTTAAGCCGCGTATGTCCCGTGAATAATATCCATAACCCGATAGCCCCGCCAATGCCCTGCGAAATGACGGTCGAAAGGGCTGCCCCCGTTACGCCGAGTTCGGGAAATCCCGCATATCCGAAAATTAGCAGGGGACAGAGGATGATGTGGAAAATCCGGGTGCCGATGCTAATTATCATCGGCGTTTTGGAATCGCCGGAGGCGTACATGATGCTTTGTGCCATTAAGCCGAAAGACATCGTGAATGTGCCTATCAACTCGATGCGCATGTAAATGGCGCCTGCTTCGATAACGTCCGCCTCGAGATTCCATAAGCGTAATATCGACTCTGCAAAAAAGAGACCTATAATGGCCATTAGTAGTGAAAGAACGGCACCGATAACGAAAGCCTGCTGCGATACATGGTTGGCTTGTTCTTTATCGCCCGCCCCCACGAAGCGGGCAACCATAGCCCTCAATCCGGTGAAAAGACCCATTATCAGGGAATTTATTAGCATGACGACGGTGCCGGAAACGGTTACACCGGCCATGGAAGCCGTGCCGAGTTTCCCTATCCATATCGCATCGATGAAAGGACCCAACGTCATAATACTGGTACTTACGGTCATCGGCCAGGCCAGCGACCATAAATTCCTGGTTATGCTGCCCTTGGTCAGGTCTTTTTCTCTTCTGTCCATGCTGTCGTTTCTTTACAGCTTCTCGTCTTTTCCGTACGAAGGCAGTACGTAATTTCCGTCCTTGGTATAATCGGGATATTCCGGTGGAATGTAGGCCGTCCAGTCGCCAACGGTGTTGGGGTCGATCATTTTCTTTATCTTCCTCAGCCACATATCGTAGTTATCATAAAGCGGGCCCCAGTTCTGGTGGATATGCGTGGACGGCTCAATCTGAAGACAGCCTCCTCTTGATGGAACGCCGAATCTGTTGAAATTGCCGCGCGGGTCGAATATCTCGTTTATAAAGTCGCGGGCGGCTTTAAGCGATGCCGGGTCGTAGGGGTCGTACTGGGCAGTCGAAATTCCCTGCGCCCCGATGGATAAATTTTCCTCCGGTCGCCATGATACCATCCTGGCGCCGGAGCCCAGCGCTAAAAAGGCTCCCGCCTGCTCGTAGCGTCTCTTGACCTCGCCCTCTTTCAACGCCAGGTCCTTTAACATGCCCGGCGATCCGTCGGGACTTGACGACGACGGTAAAAAGTCGCCGGTGGCGCGCAGGTTCACCCCGTTCGACCACATGATGTCGGCGAACGCCCTTGCCAGCGCCCGGGAGTCGTTAAGATTGGGGTAGAACTTGCCGCCCGATTTCTCTGTAATAGCCCGCAGGCATTTCTCTTTGTATTCCAGCTCTCTATCGGATTGACCGCCGATAACTGCTACTACTGAATTAG
>MGMT01000075.1 GCA_001796525.1 Chloroflexi bacterium RBG_13_51_52
CAAATAACGCCTGCATCGAGCTAATGCCTCAAAGGGTCGCCACGATAAGCGGCGTGCGGGGGATGTTCCGGCAGAGCGGGAGCGCGATAAGCATCGCTGTCACTTCGCTGGTCTTGCAGAATTTCAGCGATATAGGCCGGGGATTTATGGTGGTTTTTTACGGCCTGGCCGTCGTTATGGTACTATCCATACCCTTTATCTTCGCCATGCCCAAGGCTTGCGCGCCATTACCGGCGACAGGAAAAAACGACAACCGGACGACTTAAATATAATTTCACTTGAAAGGCAACGTCCACCTGGACCCGGAGTTATTCACAAAGAAACGTTCGCCGAACTCACGTGCCAGGTATGCCGAAGCCTGGAAGCCGGTACAATGAGAGACGCCTAAATACTGCACACCCATTTCCTTCAGGTCAGCGGCGGTCTTTTGCCAGCGTTCTTTCGTGGCGTTGAGGAGGTGCGTACCACCGATGGCAGCGTAAATCAGCTCTTTGCCTGTTATCTTTTGCGCCTGTTTCAGTGTGTTGATAATGCCGCGATGGGCGCAGCCGAGGATAACCACCAGCCCATAGTCGGCGTTAATAACCAGGGCGAGGTCGTCTTTAAGCTCATCCGGCAACATCTCGCCGGTCTTTTTATCGAAAAGGCCACTATCGATTTCCTCATACGTGGTAACCATCGGAATTTCCCCGGTGGTAAGAAAGCGGTCGGTGATGCGTACCGGTTTTGTAGTCAGTTTGAAACTTGCACCCAGATTTTCCAGCAATTCCCGGCGGAAGGGCAAACCGGCAAAACGTTCCGGCTGCTTTCCCCAACGGGAGTACTTCGACGCCCAGATATCCGGATGGGCAATTATTTCAATCTTTTTCCGCATCTCTTTAAGCACTTCATTAAGTCCACCTGTATGGTCATGGTGACCGTGGCTAAGCACTATCTTGTCAGTAGTCGATAGGTCTATCCCGGAAAGCCGGGCGTTATGAACGGTGGCAGTGCCCGACCCGGTATCAAATAATACCCTGGCACCATCAGCCTCGATAAACATACTGAGTCCCCATTCCGCTATATAAGCCATACTCACCGTGTTTTCCGCGAGTGTTGTAATCTTAATGTCCATAACTACCTCCGGATTATAATGGCCAGCCCAGCCATTCGAAAATCCCAATCATGCGTAATCCTATGTATAAAAGAACGATAACGAAGATGTACATAAGCAGTTTCCGCGGAATTCTATGGGTAGCAGCCGCTCCTACCTGCGCCAGGATAGCGCCGGGTATCGCCAGCAGTACCCACGAAGTAAGGTTAATGTAGCCAACCGAATAAGACAACCGGTCAGCCACACCGATGCCGTTAATAGTATAGCCGATAATGCCACCGATGCTCGTGAAAATTATTATCGCCAGGGAATTTGCTACCGCGTGGTGCATCTTGAATTTCAATACTATCACCAGAATCGGAATCAATAAAACACCCCCGCCCACCCCCAGCAGGCCGGAAAACAGTCCTATCGGAATCGCCCAGGCAGCCCATAGAAAAGGTTTATTACCCGGTTCCGCCTCGACCAACTCACGAGTGGCAATAAACATCCTTACACTGCTGATAATGGCAATCGCCCCGAATACTATTTTAAGAGCCGCACCGGGAATGTGATTTGCCAGTGTCGCCCCGACAAGGGCGAAAATCATGCCGCACCCGCCCATAATAACGGCTACCCGCCATTCGACCGCCTGTTCCCGGTGATGTCTCCAGGCAGCGCTGATAGCTATCGTCAACACTACTAGCAGGCTGGTCCCGAAAGCCGTCTTGATAGCCACATCCGCCGAAAGACCCATATTGGTGTACACGAAATATTGCAGCGGCGTCATGATAAAAGCCCCACCCAGCCCCAGCATCCCCCCGGTAAAGCCAGCTACGGCGCCCGTCGCCAGTAAGATGAATATATCAGCAGCCGTCACGTTAATTATTTCCCCAGTTTGTCTTTGACCGATTTTATCTTACCTTCGATGGTCAGTGGTTTATCACGGCGCTCATCGATGCGGATGGTGGTTACCACCCTTTTGGCGCCGGCATCGAAAGCGGAGCGGTGCATCCTTTGCGCCAGCGAAAGAAGCTTTTCAAGGTCGCCTTCAATAATAGTATTCATGGCGGTCAGCTCATACTTGACGCCGGGTTCGTTTTTCAGGATACGGACGGCGCCGGCTACATATTCACTGACCGATGGTCTGCCGGTCCCAACCGGCACCACGCTGATATCAATCATCGCCATTTTCAGATACCTCCATAAATGCTATTCAATTTTATTCTTCAACCTGTTGTAATAAGTGCCGGAAGTATAGAGCGCCGCCAGCGGGTTGTGCCCCAGTACCCTGTCCTTCACCGCCAGCACCGTCAGGGGCACATCGCAGTACTTGATGAAAAGCGTATCGTGGCCGATGCAGAGTCCCAGCATGATAGCCATATCTACTTTCGACCAGTTGATAATCATCGCCTGGACGATGGGATTACACATCGTCTCCCACGCTTCCGGACCGGCTATTTTCTCATCTGGTTTGATACCGATTCTCTCCTTGGGCACCGCTCCGGTCTTGCACTGGACAGACACCACCTCGAACCCATTGTTTTCCAGGATTTCCGTCACCAGACCGGCTTCATAAGCCAGTCCCCCACAGAACGCCAGGCCTAGTCTTTTGTATCCGCACTTCCGCGCGAATTGGATAACCTCCTCCATACGTGGGAGCTTCGTTCTTAAGCCATCGGGGCGCCGCTCATAACACTGGAATTCCTGCACCGATGCCAGCCGGGCGAATTCTTTTACCGCAGATTTATCATATTCATTCATTGCCGCGGAATACGCTTCCGGCATGAGCTTCATCGGGCAGAAAGCCGGCACCTTATCCAGAGACGGTTGACGGCTATCCGCTTTTTCTCCCCGGTTTTCACAGACCCTGGTAGGACAATGGGCACACCCTGGGTAGGTATTCTTCGCCATAGGAATACTCCTTTCCCTACTATCAATGTTATTCTAGTTTTTTGACAATTAAAAGACAACAGTGGAGCGGATCTTAAGAATTATTTCATTGTCCAAAAGTCCTATATCGTGAACACGCTTTTTCCTTGACTTTTAAACGTGCATACGATACACTAGAGTCTTGGGTGGGCAGGTGTGATATTTTCCCTCATTTCATTCACTCCCGGGAAGCTGGGCTTTAGTTATGGTTGAGTGAAATCCGATGAAGATAGCAATTAGCGGCAAAGGCGGCGTTGGCAAAACACTCCTGGCAGCTTTTCTTTCACAAACATTCGCCTCTGCCGGCTATTCCGTAATCGCTATCGATGCCGACCCCGATGCCAATCTCGCAGCCACTCTTGGTTTCCGCAACCCGGAGAAAATAACCCCAATATCCGAACTGAACGATCTTATCGAAGAGCGCGTAGGTGTACGTCCCGGGACGTCCGGCTCTTTTTTCAAGCTAAATCCCAAAGTCGACGACCTGCCGGAGAAATATTCCGTAAAAATAGATGGAATAAGGATAATGTCCATGGGGCGGATAAAGAGGGGCGGCACCGGCTGTTACTGTTCGGAGGGGGCGCTGCTCCAGGCGCTGGTCAGTCACCTGCTGCTGCAGAGGGATGAAGTGGTGATACTGGATATGGAGGCTGGCATAGAGCACCTTTCACGTGGTACTATTAAAGCGGTCGATAAGCTTATCATCGTCGTTGAGCCAGGACGGCGTAGCCTGGAGACCGCCAGCACAATCAAGAAGCTTGCCCAAGACCTCGGTTTGAATAATATCGCCGTCGTCGGCAATAAAATCAGGAGTGAAGCCGACAAGCAGTTTATAAAGTCCAACCTACCCGATATCGAAATAATCGGTTTTATAAATTATGACCCTGCCATTAATGACGCCGACCATGCCAATCTTTCACTATTTTCCGCCAGCCGGCAGACGACTGATGAGGTAAAAAAAATCTATGATAAACTGATGTCTGCCGCCCAGCAATCGGTCGGGAAAGATGTTAGCGGCACTAGAAAGGCATAAAAGTAATAGATACAACTGGCAATACTTGGCAACGAAAGTATTTCCGGGACAATCCGGCCATTTTATATTTTCCTTTTTCAATTAACCGACATTATACAACAATGGTAAATGATACCATGTAGAAATAGAAAGTAATAAGTCAAGGAGGACTAATTAGTGGCTTACGACGCTGTAAAAATGAAGGACTGGCAAATCTCCGAAGCGGCTGAAGAAAACATGCCGACCCCCGATGAATGGCGTGAAAAACTGGGCTTACAAAAAGACGAGATGCTTCCGTACGGAAGAATCGCCAAGCTTGATTTTCTCAAGATTATCGACCGCCTCAAGGGTAAAAAGGATGGCAAATATATAGAAGTAACTGCCATCACACCTACCCCGCTGGGTGAAGGAAAAAGCACCACATCCTGCGGCCTGATGGAGGGCCTGGGCAAACGGGGCATAAACGTAGGTGGAGCTTTAAGACAACCCTCGGGTGGTCCCACCATGAACATCAAGGGTACGGCGGCCGGAGGCGGCAACGCCCTGCTTATCCCGATGACCGAGTATTCTCTGGGCCTCACCGGCGATATCAACGATATCATGAACGCCCACAACCTGGCTATGGTAGCCCTTACCGCTAGGATGCAGCACGAGCGTAATTATGATGACGAGCAGCTACAGCGCCTGACCCGGATGCGCCGACTGAATGTCGACCCAACACGGGTGGAATTCGGCTGGATTATGGACTTCTGTGCTCAGAGCCTACGCAACATCGTCATCGGCCTCGGTGGCCGCCAGGATGGTTTCACCATGCAGTCCAAATTCGGCATCGCCGTCGGTTCCGAGTTAATGGCCATGCTCTCCATCGTTACCGACCTTGCCGATATGCGTAAAAGGATGGACGAAATCACCCTGGCCTATGATAAGAAAGGTAAACCCGTCACCACCGGCGACCTGGAAGTCGGCGGCGCCATGACCGCCTGGATGCGCAATACTATTAATCCAACTCTAATGTGCACCGCGGAATACAATCCCTGCCTGGTACATGCCGGTCCCTTCGCCAATATAGCCGTGGGGCAATCTTCTATTATAGCCGACCGTATCGGTCTAAAAATGTTTGATTACCATATAACGGAAAGCGGCTTTGCGGCCGATATCGGCTTTGAAAAATTCTGGAACGTCAAATGCCGGTTTAGCGGGCTGAAACCGCACGTTTCCGTGCTTACCACCACCGTTCGCGCCCTCAAGATGCACGGCGGTGGACCTAAAGTGGTAGCCGGCATTCCACTGCCTGCTGAATATACTAAAGAAAACATCGGCCTGATTGAAAAGGGCTTGGCGAACATGCTGCATCTCATCGGCGTTATCCGCAAATCCGGCATCAACCCGGTGGTCTGTATTAACGCTTTCCACACGGATACCAAAGCCGAGTGGGATGTCGTCAAGAAGGCCGCCGAGGCTGCCGGAGCCCGCTGCGCCGTATCCACCCACTGGGCCGACGGCGGTGACGGAGCCCTGGAGTTGGCCGATGCCGTTATGGATGCCGCGAACGAAACGAATGACTTCAAATTCCTTTATCCGAACGAGATGAAACTCCGCCAGAGAGTGGAAAAAATCGCCAAAGAGGTCTACGGCGCCGACGGTGTGTCATGGAATGCCACCGCCACCGAAAAAGCCAAGGCTTTCGAGGCTGACCCGAAATACAATGAGTTTGCCACCATGATGGTCAAGACCCACCTGTCACTCACTCATGACCCGACTCTCAAGGGCGTTCCCAGGGGCTGGACGCTGCCCATACGCGATGTGCTCATCTACTCCGGCGCCAAGTTCCTCTGCCCCTGCGCCGGCGATATCACACTGATGCCGGGCACTTCGTCCGACCCGGCTTTACGCCGTGTTGACGTGGATGTCAAGACCGGTAAAGTATCCGGTTTGTTCTAGGAACAAAAAATAAAATAGCTGTCATTGCGAGGATTCTAGCAAACGGGCAATCTCCGATGGCTCAATAATCCGACAGGAGTTGTCACCAGCTTCGCCCTCGCAATGACAACGCATAAAAAGGAAAGTATATTGACCGTAAATATCGCAGTAGCCGGCAAGGGAGGCACCGGCAAGACGTCCGTTACGAGCCTGGTTATTCGATACATTCTCAAGAATAATCTGGGCACCGTACTGGCAGTAGATGCCGACCCGAACTCAAATCTTGCCGAGAGCCTCGGACTGGAAGTCAGGCAGACGGTAGGCAGGATATTGAACGAATTTCAGGGCGAAAAAATTAATATCCCGGCCGGAACCACCAAGGAAGCCTACCTGGAATACCAGCTGAACGTAGCGATTACAGAGGGTAAAGGCATCGACCTGATTACGATGGGGAGGGGCGAGGGACCCGAGTGTTACTGCTATCCGAACGTCGTTATCAGGAAGCTCATCGACAAGTGGGCGAAGAACTATGCCTTCGTCGTCATGGACAACGAGGCCGGCATGGAGCATTTGAGCCGCCGGACCACGCAGAACATCGATGAAATACTGTTGGTATCCGACCATTCCGTGAAGGGACTGCGGGCGATAGCCCGCATCAGAGACCTGATAAAAGAACTTAAACTGGTGGTTAAAAGAGAATCGATAATCATCAATCTTGTCCCGGGTGAGGTAGACCCCCTGTTACAGGAGGAGATGGAGAGGCTGGGGATAAAGCCTGCGGCCATCATACCGGTGGATGAAGAGGTAAGGAAATACGACCTGGAACAAAAACCGTTGTTCCAATTGCCGGATACGTCAAAAGCGGCAAGGGCGGTGAATGAGTTGATGAGCAGGCTGTTGAAGACAACCGCCGTAAAGGAAACAAAATAACAGGGAAAGATGACCATGTATTCTAAAATGGCCGGAGGAATAAATATAGCATCTCAACAAATGCAGATGAACATGGAAATGTCAGAGGACTTGTTATTATAAATAGAACATATAATAAAAATATAATTGAAGAGGGGGGAAGATGACAGCACAATTAATCAAGGGTGCGGAAGTCGCCGCGCAAATCAGAGAGGAACTGAAGAAAGAAATCGCCGAACTCAAGGCGAAGCACAACGTAGTGCCCGGGCTGGTGACTGTACTCGTCGGGGCAGACCCGGCTTCGCAAGTCTACGTGGGTCAGAAAGAAAAGACCTCCAAAGAACTCGGCATCTACTCGGAGAGGTACGACCTGCCGGAAAAAACCACGCAGAAGGAATTACTCGCCCTTGTCAACAAACTTAATAACGACCCCAAGATAAACGGTATCCTGGTACAACTTCCCCTGCCCAAGCATTTGAACGAAGAGGAAGTGCTTTACACCATAGACCCTAAAAAGGATGTCGATGGTTTCCACCCGGTGAATGTGGGCAAGCTGATGATCGGCGAGCCGGACTACCTGCCGTGCACGCCAGCCGGCATCCAGCAGCTATTGATACGCTCCGGCACAACAATCGAAGGCGCCGAAGTAGTCGTCGTCGGCAGGAGCAACATCGTCGGCAAACCTATCGCTAATATGCTGCTGCAGAAAGCCCCCGGCGCTAACGCCACCGTTACCATCTGCCATACCAGGACCCGTGATATGGCTTTCCATACCAAACGGGCGGATATCCTGATAGTAGCGGCAGGGAAACCCAAAGCGGTCACCGGCGACATGGTCAAAGAAGGCGTGGTCGTCATCGATGTAGGGGTGAACGAAATCGGCAAGACCGCCGAAGGCAAGAGAATACTCGCCGGCGATGTTGATTTTGAGTCGGTCAGCCAGAAAGCCAAAGCCATTACCCCGGTTCCCGGTGGCGTCGGCCCGATGACCATTACCATGCTGATGATGAACACGGTTAGAGCCGCCAAGGTAGCAGCGGGGATTAAATAAGAATACAATATAGATATACGAAGGAGGATGGATTATGGCGTACAAGACTATCAAGAAAGAGGCACCCGGGCGGGGTGAGGTGGATATCCTGGCAGAAACCTATGAAGCCGGTGAGCCGAAGGGAGAGGATGCCGGCCGGTGGCGTCAGAAACTGGAGAGTCGCGACGAGCAATTGAAGTACCTGAAGAGCGGCGAGCGCTACTGGTACAGCGACGACTGGTTCGGGAGCGAAAAACGTAAAAATCCGGCTTAAATAAAGGAGAGAAATGCCTTTTGAGATTCCAAAGACAGCATATAGCGGAAAAATCAAAGAAATAACACTGGGCAAAGGCGACAAGGCGGTGACTGTCGGCGGAGAAACGGCATATCCGTTTTACCTCTTCGAAGGCCAGATGCCTAATCTACCCCGGATAGCCATGGAAGTGTATGATATGCCTCCAGAGGATTGGGCAGAAGCCGCATTGGAACCTTTCGCCGACGTTGTTAACGACCCGGTTGCCTGGGCACAGAAGTGCATCAAGGACTATGGGGCAGAGATGATATGCCTGCAACTCGTCAGTACCGACCCCAACGGCAAAAACCGCCCGGCTGATGAAGCCGCCGCGGTTGTGAAAAAGGTAGCGGACGCCATTAACGTGCCCTTGATTGTGTGGGGCACCGCTAACCACGATAAAGACACAGAGGTCTTGAGAACCGTGGCCGAAATTTGCCAGGATAAAAGCCTGATTCTGGGACCGGTGGAGGAAGCCGACCATAAGAAAATCGGGGCGGCCGCCATCGGCTACAAGCACGTGGTCGTTGCCTCAACGCCGATAGATATCAACCTAGCCAAGCAACTGAACATCCTGCTGGGGAACCTGGGCGTCCCCGATAACCTGCTGGTGATAGACCCTACCGTTAGCGGCATCGGCTACGGCATCGAGTACTGCTACTCGGTGATGGAAAGAACGAGGATGGCAGCCCTGACACAGCAGGACACGAAGCTCCAGTTCCCCATCATCTGCAACCTTGCCAAGGAAACGTGGAAAACAAAAGAAGCCAAGATATCGGCGAAGGACGACCCCAAGATGGGTGACGCTAAAAAGCGGGGCATCCTGCTGGAGTCATTGTCGGCAACAATCCTGCTGATGGCAGGCGCCGATGTATTGATAATGAGACACCCCGATGCAATTAAACTGGTCAGGGAAATGATTACCGACCTGACCGCAAAATAAGGGAGGAGAATTAAATGCCCGAAGAAAAACAAGCAAAGAGCATCGATAAAGCTACCCTGGAAATGATTGACAAAGCCTGCGAGGAAGGCATTACTACGGTCTTCGACCGGGCGGAGAAAATGAAGCCCTGCCCTATCGGGGCCGACGGCAGCTGCTGCAAGAACTGCGCCATGGGTCCCTGCCGCGTGCCGCTAGCCAAGGGCAAGGAGGAGACGCCGGAAGAAAAGAAAGCCCGGGTGGGGGTCTGCGGCGCTACCGCGGAAACGATATCCGCCCGCAACTTCGCGCGGATGATTGCCGCCGGCTCGGCATCGCACAGCGACCACGGTCGCCGCGTCGTCGAGG
>MGMT01000076.1:0-233 GCA_001796525.1 Chloroflexi bacterium RBG_13_51_52
CATCTTGTTGCTGATGCTGGACAGATAAATATCCAGCATACCGGAAATCATATCCCGATAGCTTTCAATAGTATCGATGACCTGTATGGTGTGGTCGTACACGTCCCTGATATAGACTACCGTGGACTGCTGAACCAGAGATGTTTCCAGTCGTAGGAAACCGCTGATTAATTCTCTAAGGGGCCAGACGGACTTCCTTAAGAAAATCATTTCATTCTTAAGTTTGCGGATGA
>MGMT01000076.1:253-25558 GCA_001796525.1 Chloroflexi bacterium RBG_13_51_52
ACGAAATTGTGGCCGAGTATCAGGCTGACCTGTTCTGCTTTTGTTTCCTCATCCTCATCAACGGAGAAAATCATTTTCAGAACGAAAAAGATATAATTTTCCGACTCTTCCAGTTTCGGGCGCTGCTCGGTGTTCAGTATATCTTCTTGCAGCAGGGGATGAAGACCGAAATAATTGCCGAGTTTTTCAATTATATCGACTTCATGCAGGCCGTCGATGTTTATCCAGGTGACGGTCGGCTTGTCTTTGAAAGGGAAGCACTCCTCGATGTTCGCGGCTTCCTTTTCCGTAATCTGTGTTTCATCATAATCCATTATTGTGATTTTGACTTTCTCGACCTTCTTTTCACCAACGTAAACCAGTGTACCTGGCGGAAGACCTGCCTTCTCCGACCTTTTTCTGATTAATCTGCGCATTATTTACCTCCGTGGGGATTTTTCCGGACGTGTCGTTATTCTAGGACAATATGCCGCAAAACACAATCAAAGACAATCCTTATAGAATTTTTCACGTGTGGGATGGTAGAATGGGGGAGTATAAATTCACGAGAAAGGTTAGCTATGACCGAACCCATCAGGGTGCGCTTTGCGCCAAGCCCTACCGGCTTTCTTCATGTGGGCGGTGTCCGTACGGCCATGTTCGACTGGCTTTTTGCCCGGCACAACGGCGGGACATTCATCCTCCGTATTGAAGATACGGACATTACCCGCAAGGTGGAGGGCGCGGTGGAATATCTCATGGAAGGTTTAAAGTGGCTGGGTCTGGACTGGGACGAGGGGCCGGATATGGGAGGAGATTACGGACCTTACTATCAGTCGCAGCGCCTTGATTTATACAAGCAGGCTGCCGAACGCCTGGTAGAACAGGGCGATGCCTATTGTTGCTATTGCGCATCGGAACGCCTTGACGCGATGCGAAAAGAGCAGGTCGCGCGTAAGCAGCCGCCTGGCTACGACCGGCTCTGTCGCAACTTAAGTCTGCAGGAAAGGGCGGCGAAAGAAGCTGCAGGCATCAAGCCTGTGGTACGTTTCAAAGTCCCGACGGAAGGTCAAACTAGCTTTCACGATATTATCTACGGCGACGTAGTTTTTGAAAATAGCAATATCGATGATTTTGTGATGCTGAAATCGGACGGCTATCCGACATATCACCTTGCCAATGTCGTGGACGACCACGCCATGAAAATCAGCCATGTTATCCGGGGAGAGGAGTGGATATCCAGCGTTCCCCGTCACCTGTTTATCTATAAGGCGCTGGGCTACCAACCGCCGCTCTACGTACATCATCCTTTATTGGTCGGCCCGGACCGCGCCAAGCTAAGCAAACGCCACGGCGATGTCTCTTTGCTGGAATACCGCGACCAGGGCTATCTGCCGGAGACAATGTTCAATTTTATCGCCCTGATAGGATGGTCGCTGGATGACAAGACGGAATTAATGACGCGCCGGCAGCTTATCGACACCTTTTCACTGGAAAGAATCGGCAAGACGGGAGCGATATTCAATCGGGAAAAACTCGACTGGATGAACGGGGTATATATCCGCAGCCTGGCAATCGACGATTTAACGCAGAGGGCTTTGCCGTTTTTAGACAAGGGTTTGCCGGAAAGCGTAAAGCGTCCGCTGAATGCAGGGTACGTTAAGCAGGTAATGCCGTTGATACAGGAACGAGCGAAGAAGCTCACGGAAATCCCTGAACTGGTCAAGTTCTTCTTTATCGAGGAGTTAAACTACGACCCGGCTTTGTTGATTGCCAAGAACATGACGCGTGAAGCGACGCTCAAGGCGCTGGAAGTGTCTTTACAGCGAATGAAGCAGTTATCATCCTTCGATGAAGGAGCTCTGGAAACATTATTGCGGCCATTAGCCGAGGAACTGGGACTCAAAGCCGGGCAGCTTTTCAGCGTCCTGCGTACGGCAGTAACCGGCGAGACAGCCACGCCGCCGTTATTCCAGACAATGGTAGTGCTGGGCAAAGACCGCTGCCTGAAACGGATTGATGAAGCTATTGCAGAGCTTAAAAAACTATCCTCGTGAGGGGGAAGGGATTGTGGGCGCATTATCCGGATATCTCGTCCTCGATGGTACAGATGCCAGGGGCAAGCTGGCGATAAAAATCCTGGGGGACATGGGCGCCGAGGTCATACGCCTTAATCTTGAAGAAAAAGCGGAACAAAGCCGATTCCATGAACTGGTGAAAAAGGCTGATGTTTTTATCGAAACGTTTCTGCCGGGCTATCTGGCGTCGCGGGGTTGGGGCTATAAAGACTTGGATAAAATCAATCCGCGGCTGGTGATGGTTTCCATCACCCACTTCGGGCAAAACGGGCCTTACAAAGACCTGAATTCGTCCGATCTGGTGAACCAGGCGCTGGGCGGCTGGCTTTCCGTAACGGGAGAGCCTGAAATGCCGCTGAAACTCTTCGGGGAACAGTCGTATAATACAGCTTCGCTCTTTGCGGTCAACGGCATCCTGCTGGCGCTCCGGCAAAGGCATGATACAGGGCTGGGGCTATACATTGATATTGCGATAATGGAGTGCGTGGCGGCGACGCTCGACCATGTCCTGCCGCGGTATTTTTATGACGGCGTAGTCGCTAAAAGGCAGGGCAGCCGGCACTGGAATAACGCTTTCGATATCCTGCCCTGTAAAGACGGTTACATATTGATTTCGCTGCACCAGCACTGGGACACACTGGTGGAGTGGCTGGCATCCGAGGGTAAAGCGGAGGACCTGACGGATGAAAAGTGGCGGAACAGGGAAGAACGCAACCGCAACACCGACCATGTTTTAGAAGTGCTGGAAAGATGGACCATAAGTCATAAGGTGATGGAACTGGTGGAAAAGGGGCAACTAATGCATTTCCCCTGGGCAAAAGTAACCTGGAAAAATGGATAAAAAAGGCGAAACGACGAAGACAAAAGCATGGTTTATCGTCCTGCTGGCGCTGCTTGACGATATAGCCGTACTGGCGCTGGTAATTCTCGTGCTGTGGATTTTCGACGTGGAAATATCGATACCGGTGATAATAATCCTGGTGGTGGGGGTGGGCGCCGTTATTTTTGTAGTGCACCGGGCGGTCGTGCCGGCGATACGCCGGCGTAAAATATCCGGCGCCGAGGGTATGATAGGGATGGTAGGGGAGGTGACGGAACCGCTGAAGCCGAAAGGTACGGTGAAGATAAAAGACGAGTACTGGACGGCTATCTCCACCGAAGGGAATGTAGATACAGGCGAGTATGTGGAAGTCATGGCGATAAAAGGGCTGAACCTTGAGGTCAGGAAAAAAGAGTGATGAAAGACCTTGAACCGGGATATATTTCCCTTTATCAATCAGGTGAACTGGAACGCCGCGCCCGGGCGCTGGAAGCAAGGCTGGCAGCCTGCGACATCTGCCCGAGGGAATGCGGCGCTAACCGACTCGAGGGGAAAGTGGGGAAATGTCATTCGGGGATACTGCCGATAGTGGCTTCATTCTGCGCGCACCGCGGCGAGGAGCCGGCGCTCTCCGGTAGCCGGGGGTCGGGGACAATATTCTTCGGCAACTGCAACATGCGGTGCGTCTACTGCCAGAACTTCCAAATCAGCCAGTCGCCGGAAATACAAAAGAATAACGAGGTCTCCACTCAAGTGCTAGCGGAGCGCATGCTCTATCTACAGAACGAACTGCACTGCCACAACATCAACCTGGTAACGCCGTCGCACTTCGTGCCGCAAATCGTCATGGCGGTGCTGGAGGCGGTGCCGAAGGGTTTGCGGCTGCCGCTGGTCTATAACACCAGCAGCTACGATTCGGTCAAGACTTTAAAGGAACTCGACGGCATTATAAGTATCTACCTGGCGGATATCAGGTACGCTTCCAATGAATTGGGTAGGAAGTACTCGCGGGCGAGGAACTATGCAGATAATGCGCGGGCGGCGATTATCGAGATGCAGCGGCAGGTCGGCGACCTGACAGTGGATAAAGACGGCATCGCGCAAAAAGGACTGATAATTCGCCACCTGATATTACCCAATGATATTGCGGGCAGCGAGGACTCATTACGATGGTTGGTCGAGGAAGTATCACCGCACGTGGCGGTCAGCGTGATGTCCCAGTATTACCCGACGCACCGCGCCTGTAAATTCAAAGAGTTGAACCGGAAAATACTGCCGCAGGAATACAAAAAGGTGGTCGACCTGGTGGAGGAACTGGGCATCGAAAATGGGTGGCTGCAGGGCATGGCATCTGCCGAAAGTTTCCGCCCGGATTTCACGGATAAAGAGCCTTTCCTGGAAGGGAGGCAAAGAAAGAGAAGGAGGTAAAAACTCCGGTTTACTGTTTCCTTTTGCGCTTGGTGAAACCGAAGGTTATTTTAAGACCGTTCAGCTTGTCTTTTTTGTTGACGTTCTCGATGAAGGTCTTGAGGTCTTTAGATGGCTTGTCAGTCTTGGCAGATTTAGCGGTCATGGTTATGTCCTTAAAAATTATTCGTATTTCAGATATTTATTATAACATATCATCAGGCGTAAAGCCAGATGGGGGCAATGGATGAACTTCGGTTTGAACAATCTTGTCCGCTTGAGAAAAAGAGATATTAAAGCGGCGGCGGAGACGCTGGCAAAGGCATTTCAGGACTATCCATTATCATTGTATTTTATCCCGGACGAGTTAGAAAGAAGAAAAAAGCAGCCCGCCATGTTCAGTACGCTGATAAAAAACGGACTAAAGTACGGCGAGGTATACGCAACGTCATCGAAAATGGAGGGTGTGGCGGTATGGTTTCCTTCCGACAGCCGGCATAATACCCGGTGGAACAACTTTGTAAGCGGGAGGTTCTTCATGCCGTTTATCGTGGGGACGGCGACCGTAAAGCGGCAGAAGGCTTTCGGGGAGTACGCGGGAGCGGTAAGAAAGCGTGTGGCGCCTTTCCCGCACTGGTATCTGCAGTTACTCGCCGTAGACCCCGAATACCAGGGGCAGGGATTCAGCAGCCGGCTGGTAAAGCCGATGTTCAGCAGGGCGGATAAAGAGGGCCTGCCGTGCTTCCTGGAGACGCAGGCCGAGAAGAACGTGGCGCTTTACGAACACCTCGGGTTCAGGGTGGTGGAAGAGGGGATAATACCGGGGAGCAGCGTAAATTCGTGGGCGATGTTGAGGAAAAATGAGTAATAACCCTATTTTGCTTAACATACGTGTCCCGTTATAGGTGACAGCAATTGATTGAAAGTCTACTGTAATTAATTTAAAGTAATTATAGATAAAAAACTCAATATCCTATCCCCTGAAATAACATAAAACAATCCAAAACAATCCAGCTTCGTCTTGAAGCTAAGAGATAATTAAAAAAAATTTAAAAAAGTAAAAAACAATTATCAAAGTTGAAAATTACACATGATAAAGAAAATGCCCGTTAAACCAATTCTCCATAATATCCGTATCCTTGACTTCACCTGGGCGCTGGCGGGGCCTTACGCCACGCGGCTTTTAGGGGATTATGGGGCGGAGGTGATTAAAGTTCAGCCGCTAATTTCCTCCGAGGCTGATGACGCCCTGGCACGAGGGTATTATCACACCTGGAACCGCAACAAGCTGGGGATTACCTTAAACATGGACAAGCCGGAGGGAGTGACACTGGCAAAGAGACTGGCAGCTACCTGCGACGCGGTGGTGGAGAACTTTACACCTAGAGTGATGGCTAACTGGGGACTGGACTATAAAAATCTGAAAAAGGTAAAACCGGACGTTATCATGGTAAGCATGTCCGTGATGGGGCAGAAAAGACCTCATCGCGATTACGCTGGTTTTGGTCCGACAGTGCACGCTTTGTCCGGCATGACGCAGCTGACATCTTTCCCCGGCAAACTGCCGATAGGGCCGGGGTTCTCTTACGCTGACCATGCAGTAGGGCTGTATGCGTCCATAGCACTTTTGGGGGCACTGGAAAAGCGGGGGAAAACGGGCGAAGGTCAACACATCGATATCTCCGAGGTTGAAGCAATGACCAGTTTGCTGAAGGGGGCTGAATCAGTACCAATGGGAAATGAATCGTTAGTAGCGGCACCGCATGATGTTTACCGCTGCCAGGGTGAAAACCACTGGTGCGCTATAACCGTGTTTACGGAGGAGGAGTGGCGGGGACTAAAGAAAGCGCTGGAGAATCCGGCGTGGGCGGAGGACGAGAAGTTTGCCACACTGTCCACCAGATTAGACCATAAAGAGGAACTGGATAGGCTGATTTCCGGCTGGACTTGTAAATATACAGCGGTGGAGGTAATGGCACGGCTCCAGAGAAACGGGGTGGCGGCGGGAGTGGTACAGGATGCAGCAGATATCGTTAAAGACCCGCAGTTAAGGGCGCGGGGCTTTTTAATCGAGGATAAAGGGATTCCATTTGTGGATGCCACACCTATAAAATTATCAAAATCAGCAGCAGAATATAATCGGGGAGCGCCAGCGCCGGGGCAGGACAACGACTATGTATACGGGAAGCTGCTGGGGATGAGCCGGGGAGAAATGGCGGAGCTCAAAGCAAAGAGAGTGATTTAGGGAGAGATAGCGAATTATTGACTACAATATATGCTGATGGTTAGAATAGCAGGAGCGAACGGCAAGGGAGAGTGCATATGAAATATATCTGGGCGCCGTGGCGAATCGAGTATATTAAGGCGGAGAAACCGGCTGGCTGCATCCTGTGCGATTTACCAAAAGAGCACAAGGATAAAGAAAATTACATCCTCTATCGAGGCAAGAAGAACTTTATAATGCTAAACAGCTACCCCTATAATCCCGGGCACCTTTTAATAGCGCCTTACCGGCACACCGGCAACCTGGAGGATCTTTCTGAAGCGGAGCGGAATGAGCACTATGAACTGGCTAGCCGGAGTATCGCGGTCTTGAAAGAAGTATTAAAACCCGCCGGTTTTAATATCGGGGCGAACCTGGGTAAGGTGGCTGGAGCCGGCATAGAAGACCATTTTCATAGCCATATCGTGCCGAGGTGGCAGGGGGACAACAATTTTATGCCGGTTCTGGCGGAGGTCAAGATAATACCACAGGCGCTGGCAGATACCTACGAGACACTGGCGGGCAAGTTTTAATATTGCTGTTTACTCCCTGGGTGCGGATATCGGTTTCTTTTTGACAACGAGGATGGTATTTTCCTCGGTTTCATCTATATTTTTTTTTACAAGTTGGCTTTCCATAGGTAGAGTGAAGAAGCACCTTGTCCCGACACCCTCTTCGCTTTCAATCCAGATTTTACCACCATGCACTTCAATAAGTCCTTTACAGATTGACAGTCCCAGTCCGGCGCCGGGAACACCGGATTTTTGTCCTCGTGGAGAATGGAACATGCGACTAAATATCCGGGGCAGGTCTTTTTTAGAAATGCCTATGCCGTGGTCGGTCACGGTAAAAAGTATTTCGTTGCCAGTTTTCCTAACGGATAGGGCTATTTCCGTACCCGGGTTGGAGTATTTAACGGCGTTATCGATAACGTTGTCCAGCACCTGGCGGATACGCCGGTCATCGATATTGATTTTCGGCAGTTTCTGCGGCAGGTTTGAGGTGAAAATATGTTCCGGCGCCCTGACGCGTGCTTCAGCGAGAATAGTCTGGCATAGAATAATGATATCAGCAGGGGCTTTTTTGATGGAAAGCATGCCGACACCCAGGCGTGACATCTCCAGCAGCTGCTCGATTAGCTCCACTAGGCGGTCGGCATTTTTATCGATAGTCTCGAGGTATTCCCTTTTTTCCAGCGAGGTGAGTCTTTTATCATAATCCATAAGCATGGTAGCGAAGCCTTTAATGCTGGCAAGTGGGGTTCGGAGTTCATGGGAGACATTAGCCAGTAGCTCCGTGCGGAGCCTATCTACCTGTCTTAAGTTTTCTGCCTCGAGGGCTTGCACTTCCATTCGCTTATAGTCGGTAATATCGTTAGTAACCGCCAGCACACAGGGTTCGCCGTCATATTCTATTTCCTCGGCGGAGAAGAGCATGGTGCGTATTTCGCCGGCTTTGTTGCGGAAGAGATATTCTTCGTTACTGACTCGTCCCTCTTCTTTAAGCTTTTTAAGCATTTTTTTACGGTCGCTGGGCGTTACCCAGATGCTTAATTCCAGAGACTTGCGGTTAATAACTTCCCCGCGCGTATAGCCAAAAACGCGGAGAAAGCTCTCGTTAAATTCTTTGAACACACCGTCCGAAAGCCTGGAGATGCTGATAATCTCCGGGCTGGCGCGGAAGGCTTTGGCATACTTTTCCTCCGACTCCCGGAGGGCACTCTCCATCTGCTTGCGTTCGGTAATATCGGTTGATGAGGCGATAAGGCATTCTTCACCGCCGATATTAATTATTTCCGCGGAGAACAGCATAATCTGTACACTGCCGGGCTTGGTGCGGAATTCCAGTTCTTCGTTATCGACGTGGGATTTCTGTCTTAATACATTTATTATTCTTTGACGGTCAGCGGGATTCACCCAGGTGTTTAACTCTTGAGCCGTATGATCGATTAAATCTTCACGTGTGAATCCGGTCAGGCGGGTATAGCTATCATTGACTTCAACAAATCTTCCTTCTTTTAAAGTAGTGATAGCAATTGCCTGGGGACTCGAGCGGAAAGCTTTGGCAAACTTGTTCTCCGATTCAATTAAAGCCTGCTCCATCTTTTTTTGTTCGGTGATATCTGCAGCAACAGCAATCATGCAGGTATCGCCATCAATGTTGATGATTTCCGCCGAGCAGAGCCACTGGCGGATTTCACCGGACTTGATGCGGAAGGTAAACTCTTCATTCTTAAAGCTACCGCTTTCCTGCAAGAGGCGTGTCATCCGGTCCTGTTCTCCGTGATTTACGAAGAGGCGGAATTCATCAACGGTATGCCCGATTAATTCCTCACGGCCGTAACCGGAAATACTGGTAAAACTATCGTTGACCTCAATGTACTTGCCGTCTTTAATCGAGGTGATGATAATCATATCGGGACTGGAGAGGAAGGCTTTGTAAAACTTATCTTCCGATTGTCCCGGTTCACTGCCGGATTTTTTACGTTCAGTATCAGCCGCCGCCAGAGCTTCCAACTGCCGGCGCGATTCATTTAATTCGGCGATAAGCTGTTGCCGAGTTTTTTGCGAGTCTTTCATATATTTATCTCGGTACTAATTATATTATAATACAAATTTGTCATTAATTTGTTAATATTTTACGGATTATTTCTAACACTTAATATAACACCTGTCAAGACAAAAAAGTCACAAAGAGAAGTTTTGTAATCCCTCTTTGGTAATGCATACACGGAAATAACCTCAATATAGCTTGCCTAGTGAGCTATCATCAGGAGTTCGGCGGCATTACGGAAAAATATTTTTTCCTTTTCAGCATCGGGTATAGCCATGCGCAGTACGGACTCCATAGTTTCTCCGGTAAGTCCGAATTTGGGACCCAGCGGGAAATCCGTGCCATAAAGAATATGGTCGGGGCCGTAAAAATCGTAGCCGCACATGAGGGATGAGGTATTGCCGTAAACGGCAGTATCCGTATAGAACTTGCGGAAATGCTCTTCCGGGTGCTTGCTAAGGTCGGGGTAAAGGCCGGGGACGAGGGAGAGCACCCACTTAATGCGTTTCTGGAAATAGGGCACCATAGCGCCGCAGTGATGGACGATAAACTTTAGATTGGGGTGGTCGTTAAAGACGCCGGAGGTGACGAGGCGGAACATAGCGGATGTGGTTTCAAACGGCCAGCTGAACAGACCGATATCATTATCCAGTTTATCGTAGGTAGCCGGGTGAATCCAGATAGGGAGGTCATACTTTGCCATTTTTTCCCAGAGGGGTTTAAATTTAGGATTATCCAGCGGTTCACCGTCAATGCGGCTGTAAATCTGCACGCCTTTGAGTCCAAGTTTAGTAATCGCCCTATCGACTTCAGCCAGGGCGGCATCGATATCATTCATCGGCAGGCAAGCAACGCCGGCGACGAATTTATCAGGGTACCTGTCCACCAGTTCGGCAAGCTCTTCATTGGCGATTTTTGCCAGTTCGATGGCGTCGGCGGGTTTGGCGAAAGTTTCCAGGGGGATATTAGCGATGGTCAATACCTGCAGGATATCAGGATAACGGTTCATCAGCCGGAGGCGTACCTCAAGGTCAGTTACGGCGATACTACGATATTCGACGCGCTGCTCAATGGCTTTATTTTTCTTTGCGTAGATTTCGGTGTATTTTTTAGGCATGATATGGGAATATATATCTATTTTCATTTTTCCTCCACGGTAAATATATGTCGCTGTGAGTGGGATGACCGGAGCTTTATAGCGGGCATATTATAATTCATCAAAGGCATTATATTCAAATGGTGAATTGTCAGGTGTAAACTTGAAGTTTCAAGCATCTGGTGACATAATTTTCAAGATACACTCTTTTGCGGGTAAAAAGCAATAACGGAGTATTTTTAGAGTGGAGACAGTTGCGCAGGTAATTGCATTTGTAGGTATCCTGGTATTTCTGGCACACCTGTTTTCCAGCATCTTCAGCCGGACGAGAATACCGGATGTTCTTATGCTGATAATCATCGGCATCTGCGTTGGGCCGGTGCTGGGACTGGTGACGCCGATGGAATTCGGATCGATAGGGCCGGTCTTTACCACGATTACATTAATAATCATACTTTTCGAGAGTGGCATCGCTTTAAAACTGGGCATGCTGCGTTCCGCCCTGGGCGGGGCAATGATACTGGCGCCTTTGAGTTTCTTCCTGACGATGTTCGTGGTGGCGGGCCTGGCAATATGGCTCACAGACCTCGAGGTCTTGCCGGCATTTATCCTGGGGGCGGTGATTGGCTCCACATCAGAGGCGGTGGTAATACCTCTGGTAAGGCAACTCAAGGTAAAAGAGGAAACGCAGACACTGCTTTCGGTGGAATCGACGGTCAATGATGTATTAAGTATCGTCATTACAGTGGCGCTGATACAGGCATATACCGCCGGTACGTTTGAATTCGCTTCCGTTTCGGGCAAGCTGATAGCTTCATTCGTTGTCGCCCTGATATTCGGCATCGTCGGCGCGCTTATATGGTCGGTCCTGCTAAACAAGATACATATCATCAAGAACGCCATATTCACGACGCCGGCGTTTGTTTTCATTATCTACGGTGTAGTGGAAATCCTGGGATTCAGCGGGCCTATCGCCGCGCTGGCTTTCGGGGTAACGATAGGCAATATCGAGACGATTCGAATACCCATTTTTAGAACGCCGACGATGAAAGAGCCGGTGGGGCTTAGCGAGACGGAAAAAGTATTTTTCAGCGAGGTGGCTTTCCTGCTGAAAACGTTTTTCTTTATATACCTGGGGATTTCACTGGAACTTATCACCAGCTGGTTTATCATCCTGGCGTTGATATTTACCGTAGTGGCGTTTGTCCTGCGGATACCAGCGGTAAAGGTATCCATAAGGAAGGCGATACCGAAGAAGGACTTATCCGTCATGGCGGTGATGGTGCCTAAAGGTCTTGCAGCCGTGGTGCTTGCCAGCATACCGATGCAGCAGGGGATAGTCGGCGGGGACATAATAAAAAATATTACTTATGGAATTATCGTTTTCAGCATCATCTTCACTTCCATACTCGTACTGCTGCTGGAAAAAACCCCGTTGCCCAACCTGTATGCCAGGATTCTCACGCCGGACTGGCCGAGATTCGGAAGGAAAAAGGAGGAGGAGGCAGAGGTCGAGGTGAAAAAGGAAGAGGCAGCAAAGGTGGAGGCGAAAAAGCGCGTACCGAAAAAGTCGAGAAAAACCTCGACCGATGATAATAAATAATCCCGCTATCGAGATATCTTTGAGAATATGAAGGAGGAACGAGTTTAAATGGATGTTATCGAAGCAATTAAACAAAGAAAAAGCATAAGGGCTTTTAAGTCCGACCCCGTGAAGCTGGACTTGCTTAAGAAAATAATCGAGCAGGCTTTAAGGGCGCCGTCGTGGGCGAATACCCAACCTTGGGAGTTTGCCATAGCGACCGGCAAGAAGCTCAAGGTGATAGAGGACGGCTTTGTGAAGAGGGGTATGAAGGCGATGCAGAATTCGCAGTCGGAAGTCGCCCGCCCCGGTGAGTTCCCCGAGCCTTATATGACCCGTATCAAGAAAATGCAGGTCAAAGAAATGAGGGGACGCACTAGCCAGGCGACGCCTGAAGAGATGGAAGCACGATTTACGAGTAACTTCCGTCATTATGGCGCTCCTGTCTGCATCTATTTACTTGTTGGTAAAAACCTGGTTTATCAGGAAAAAGGTGTCAATGTCTGGGCGCTGTATGATTCCGGCTCCGCGGTGCAGAACATCATGCTGCTGGCAACGAACTATGGATTGGGGACAATCGCCCAGGCAATGGCGGTGGTGTATCCCGATATAATAAGAAAAGAACTAGGCATACCGGAAGATAAGCTCATCGCGCTGGGGATATCCATAGGCTATCCGGACTGGGAAAACCCTGTTAATAAAGATTTACGTGACCGTGAGTCGCTGGATGAAATAGCGACATTTTACGGGTTTTAATAGATTATCTCCAACTGAATGAATTGCAGAGAAAGCATACAATACGCTTTCATGCATACATTTTTGTTTAAAACGACGCTGGGGCTGTTGTGGAACAATACATGACGGTAAAATCGATTGTTTTTAAGCATATTAACGTTTACCGCGTCATCACGGCGCTAGGGCTGGTGGCAGCGGTAATTCTGGTCCTTGCCATTACGGCGCAGATGAGTGGGGCTTCTCCCTGGGCGTATTACTACGGGGTGAAGAACTTCTCCGAAGGCAAGCTGGTAATCGATGACCAACTGCACAACCAGCAGGTGCGAGAAGCTGGGCGACAGGGCGGCATACTGGTGCAGTATGTAGAAGTAAGCAACGGCAGATGGGCGGTAGAGAAAGCGCCGGGCTATATTTTTTACCTCGTCCCTTTCGAGTGGCTGGGCATACCGCGCTGGGGAAACGTTTTACTGGCGGCGGGCATGGTAATCGTGATGTACCTGCTGCTGAAACGCCTGCGGGACGAGGAAACAGCCTGTATCGGTTCGCTGTTGATGCTGTTTACACCCATCGGGCTGATAATGTTCAACCGTGCTTACATGGACACCTTCGCCTCGCTGGCTTTCCTGGCAATGGGAGGTGGACTCTATTTTTATTACCAGCTCGAAAGGAATAAGTACCGTCCGTTGACCGGTAGCTTAATGCTGTTTTTAGCATTCCTAGTGATAGGCTGGTCGGTTGTGACACGCCAATCTAATTTGCTGGTGGCGATTATACTGGCGTTGCACTTCGCGATAACGCGTATCGTTGCATTTTATAAAGGGGAAAGAGTCAGATTGACCTGGGAGATACCTTCGGTAGCGGCGGGAGCCGGTATCGCAATGGCGGTGCTGATGATATATAATAACTATGTTTTTGGGTCGCCGCTGGACTACGGCTATAATTATACACGCTTCCCGGTCAATTTCGCCTACCAGTACCTGGGGCAGGTCACAGCAGATGGGCAGTCGCTGCCGCTGAAAATAATCATTGAAAACCTGAAAAGCGTGCCGATACCTTTAATCGAAGGATTTCCTCTCCTTGTCATCGGCATACCCGGTATAGGCGCGGTGTTGTATTTCAAGCTATTTCATAAAAAGGACAATCCGGCCGGGAGGTGGTCGAGCCTGCGTAATGAGCTGCCTTGGGGAACGTTGCTGGTGATGATTGGTTGGTTTTTAAGTGTTTATCTGCTTTATATGACATATGAATTTACAGCAGAGTACCTGAGAAGCGACAGTTCTTTCTTCAGATATTCACGCTATTACCTGCCGGGGCTGTTCCCAGTGGGGATTGTCTGTTCTCTGATTATCGCCAGGTTCCCGCGGAAGTTAAGCATACCGTTGATGACTGCAATCATCGCGGCGGGGGTGGTTTTATATTACCAGGTGGCTTTAAACCCCCGCGCTTAGGCAGCGGGGTACTAAGGGCGTTTGCTATATAATCCCGCAGTGTATTCCTTTAGATTTAACCATTGAACCGGGGAAAGAGGTTTGACGCCTGAGTAAAATAATAGTAACATTATTAAAATTTATATTAGAACCGCATATAGGGGGTGACTTTGAGTAACAAGACCGTAGTATTTTGGGGTAAAGAGACATTACAGGGTGAGGGGCATATTTTCAAAGCGTTTTTCATCTGGCTTGGCACGATGATAGTTATACCTATTTTACCGATTATACATTTTCTCGGCGGTACTCCGAATCTGGTTAGAGCGGTGTATTCTTGCTTTGTTATTATTCCCGTCATGGTATTGTTCCAGTTGAACGCTATTATCTTTTTTATTCTGGCGATTTGCGGGGTTTCTTTAAATTACAACTGGATGTTTTACGGGGCTGTTAAATGGATTGAACGTAAGCAATTATATAGTGCTTCTAAAACTAAAATTCAGTGACAGAATACGCGTTATTACTTATCATCGCCGGAGTAATTTTATATTACCAGGTGGCTTTAAACCCCCGCGCCTGAAGTTATTTTGACACGATTAATACAATACTCTATCATAGGCATGAATCCCATTTAGTGTTCAGGAGGACAAATCAACATGGCTAAAAATCAGTTTGAGAAATATGTGGTAAGTAAGCCTCTTTACGAGTCAGGCAACTACAAAGGGCGACAGAGTCCAGCGATGACTTTGATAAGCCGCAAACAGATACCCGAAGCTAAAAATTATATAGAAATCGCATGGATAAATGATATCCCGCAGTCGAACCCGCATTCTTACGAACAGGTGCATGATTATGACGAGATTATAATCTACTGGGGTAAAGACTCAGCGAAGCCGCAGGTGCTGGGTGGGGAGATAGAAGTATATATCGGGGGGCAGGCGATAACTTTCAATACGACCACGGGCATATATATACCGAAAGGTACACCGCACGGGCCGTTTACCTGGAAGAAATTCCAGAAGCCCCATCTGGAAATGCTGATGACGCTGGGGACGGGCGACCCGCTGAAAGAGTGGGGGAAGGGCAGTAAAGCCGCGGCAAAGAAGCCGACAAAGAAAAATAATTTTGATTATGAGCAGTACGTAATACGCAGTCCGATGCGAGAGTCGCCCGGGGCGATTTCGGGTCAAGGGCGGCAGAGTCCCACGATGACTTATATGAGCGAAACCCAGATACAAGGCATTAAGACGTATATTGAGTTCGGCTGGATATGGAAGGTAACGGATACTATCCGCGAGATGAAGCATGATAACTTCGATGAGATAGTCATGCATATCGGCAACGACCCGGATAATCCCGAGGACCTCGGCGCGGACATGACCTTCGGGCTCGGCGGAGAAGAGATGAAGTTTAAAACCAACTACGCCATGTTTATTCCCAAGGGCGTGGTGCACGGGCCTCTAATCTGGCACGAGGTAAGAAGACATCACATCGAGATGGCAATAATGCTCGGGGCGGGGACGCTTAAGGAAGGGTGGGGATTCGATATCGGCGACATGACCAGGGCAAGGGCGGCAATAGCTAGGGGGGAGAAAATACCGCTAATCCAGCGGAATCCTCCCAACCGGCCGAAAAAATAAGTCTGTTCCAGAGTGCCCGGGCTTTTCAGGTGAAAACAAGGAGAGTCCGGGCGACTTTTTTATGGCACGTTTAATAAAGGAAGGGGAAAGGAAAAATGGCTAAATTAAAAACCCGCAAATACATCGTGACGGATATAAAAGCGGAAAAGCTGTTTCCCGGCGAGAGAAAATGGGCGGGAAGACCATCCGGTGGCGGACAGGCTATGCCCACGCATGTAATGTGGCTGGATGGGGATGTTGTCCCTGGGGCTTTTGTTTCGGAGTGCGTATGGATATGGCCGGAGTGCGCCTCGGAGAAGCCCGCCGCCCAGGCGCACACCCATGATTTTACCGAAACAATCACATTCTTCGGCACGGATTTTAGTAATCCGCAGGACCTTTGTGGGGAGGTGGAACTGTGGCTCGATGGCGAAAAGCATATTATGACCAAGAGTTTTTTAGCCTACATACCGGCGGGTATGACGCACTGCCCGTTAATCGTGAGGAAAGTAGAAAGGCCGATATTTCATTTTACAGTGGGGTTGGGGGGCGAGTACATTCGAGGGGTAAAAGAATAGGCGGTCGTATTATACTACTTGCGTTTTTACTTTAATTAGGATATGATAGTTGCTTGATATTTATTGAAAAGCAGGGAAATACTTTTAGGAAACTCCGGAGAAAGCAGAATGAGAAAGAAATTTACGGAGGGGAGGGCAGGATAAGGAAGAATTAAAGGCGATAATTTCTATTCATACCTACCGTTGCTAACACACCTTAGAGCGATAATCGTCTAAGGTTTTTTTATATTTTTAATCAAGGGTATAAAAAACGAGTGAAAACCAAACAAATACAACGCCAAGTAAGAAAAAGTCTAAGACTAAGCGTGCTTGACGGAAGCGCCTATGCCGCTATGCTGGGGCTGACACAGAACTATATCACACCTCTGGCACTGGAACTGAAAGCGAGTAGTGTCCAGATAGGTCTATTGTCAAGTATGCCAAGCTTTGCCATGGCGATTTCGCAGCTGGCATCGCCCGACCTATCGGAAAGAGCCGGCAGCCGCAAGGGTCTGATATTACCCGTAGTCTTTCTGCACGCGGTAATGTTTATACCTATCCTGCTGGTGCCCTATTTTTTCAATATCTCTCCGGTATGGTGGTTGATAGGGTTTGTGACGGTAAGCGTTGTGCTGGGGGCGATCGCCAATCCGGCTTGGGGCAGCATGATGGCGGACCTGGTGCCGACACGCTTGAGAGGGAGATATTTCGGCTCCAGAGGGAGGATAGCAGGTTTTATTACCCTCGTTTTCCAGTTTATAGGCGGGGGCATATTGCAGTTATTCACCGGCACAATCTACACTGGTTATACCATTCTCTTTGCCGGAGCGGCGATGTTCCGCCTGCTTTCGTTTTTCTTTCTATCCCGCCAATATGAGCCCGTGCAGGTAAGGAGTAAAGAGAAGGGGCCCAACCTGCTGGAGATGATAAAAAAAGCAGGCTCTTCGAACCTGGGGAAATTCATGCTGTATTTCTCGCTGGTAGATTTTTGCGCTTTAATATCAGCACCTTTCTTTGCCGTTTTCATGCTGCGGGATTTGAATTTCAGCTATATCACGTATGTCATTGTAAGTTCGTCCGCCCAAATATCCACCCTGGTGTTTTTAACGTTCTGGGGACGCCGGGCGGATGTGGTCGGCAATCTCAAGGTTATACGGATAACATCTATGATTCTTCCCATCGTCCCGATATTGTGGATTTTTAACGAAAACGTATTTTACCTGGTTGCCGCAAACATAGTGAGTGGATTCGCCTGGTCGGGATTCGGGCTGGCGGGTGTCAATTTCGCTTATGAAGCTTCAGAACCGGAAAACAGGACCAAGCAGTTGGCTATATTCGGGGCGATGGATGGGATTGCCTGCTGTCTCGGTGCTCTGATAGGTGGGTATATAACACCTCACCTGCCGGTTTTGTTTACCTATCAGTTGCGCACCCTGTTTATTATTTCTGGCATGCTTCGGGGCATAGTGGTTATTTTCATGCAGCGAAAAATAAAGGAAGTACGGCGCGTGTCCGAGATATCTGACTGGGAGTTAATCATGGGGCGGACGGGTAATAAACGCGGGGAAAAGGTGGGGCGAAAATATAGCTTCCGGAGCAAAAAAAATACAGATAAGCAGGACGGCAGCAGTTAAAAGCACCCACGCTAGTCTTTTTTCATTTTACGGAACAGGGGTGAGGGCCACCAGTTCCAGCGTCCGAATAAAGCCGCCAGCGAGGGTACCAGGAGCGCTCGCACCAGGAAGGTGTCAATCAGCACACCGAGAGCAATCGCCGTGCCTATCTGGAGAACCATGGGGAAGGACGAACTTGCCAGGGTGGCGAAAGTACCAGCCAGGATAATACCGCAGGAAGTAATAACGTTGCCGGTATTAGCCACGGCGAGGTGCACCGCTTCTTTAATGGACTTGTTTTCAGATTCTTCACGGATACGCGATACCAGGAAGATGTTATAGTCCGCGCCCACAGCCGCCAGCATGACGAAGACGAATACCGGCAGCATATTGATAAGGCTATCGAATTTAAGTATATCTATAAAAATCCAGGTGGTAATGCCGAGCGTGGCGCCGTAGTTGAGCAATACCGTCACGACCATGTAGAGCGAGGCTAAAAGACTGCGCAGCAATATGACGATGACGGCCAGAATACCGATAGAAGTAACTACAATGACGATAGTAAGGTCGTCGTTGCTGGTAGTTACCATATCGGTATGGAGGGCGGTTTCACCGCCGATATAATGTCCAACATCCAGCAGGTCGGAGGCAGCGAAAGCGACGGCAGCAGCTTCACGAATCCTGGGAAGAGCGAGCACAGCGTCATTGGAATAGGGGTCGGCATCGAGTATCAAGTACATCCTGGCAGCAGTGCCGTCGACGGAGAAATAGACCGCCTTAAGCCATTCGACAAATGTGCCACTGCCGTTCAACTCGAACTCATTGCCCAGAGCCGTTAGAGCATCACCGAGGTCGTAAAGCGAGGTCTGAAGCTGGGAGATAATGGCTGTAAGCTCCGACGGCGACGCCGTACCAAGCTGGTCGGCTAGAGCCGAAACCCGGGGAAGAATTATCAACGACGAGGTAAAATTCGGGCTTTGAGTGACGCCGGGATAGTCCATTGCCAGAGATTCCAATCGGCCGGATTGCGACTGCAGCAGAGCCAGATTATTAAAATTAAAACCGGGCGCGGCTACCATAGCACCGAGAGTTTTTGCCTGTTCTCCGAGACTGATAAGCTGGCGACCGGCAATCGAAGGATAATCGACTCTTAAAAGGTCTTCGGACGTGGTCAAAGCCTGCGCCACATGGTCGATGCCTTCAAGTGAGTCCGGAGTAAGCAGGCTGCTGTCTTTAGATTGCATTACCAGGACCAGCGGCGATAGCTCGCCGACCGGGAAATGGTCTCTGATGATATTTAGACCTTGAGAAGATTCTTCACCGGAAGACAACTGGGTTAAAACGTTTGCAGATAGCGTGAGTCCGGGAATCGCAAAATAGGGGATAATAAGCACGATAATAATAGGCACGGCGGTCAATACCGGGTGGCGGGAAATCCACTCTCCGGTTTTCGCCCAGCCCAGTCTTCTCTTTTTTGGCTTCAAATCGGGCTTGGGCGTGGTTTTAGTGGGCCAGAAGAGGAAACGTCCGAATATAGACATAAGGGCCGGCACCAAGGTTAGTCCGGCAGCCAGCGTAACGGTAATGCCGATGGCAAGGGCATAACCGCTGGTCTTGGTCATCCCGAAACGTGAAACACTTAAACAGAGGAAGGCGATGATAACAGTTATGGCGCTGGCCACGATGACCGGGCCGATTTGTTTCATCGTAAAGGCGATACCTTGCTTATGGTCTGACCGTGATATTCCTTCGCGGAAACGAGAGATGATGAACAGACAATAATCAGTACCGACGCCGAAAATAGTGACCACCATGTAGGCATCGATTACCGTGGAAACGCTTAATCCGGCTTCCGCGAGAAAGCCGATGATACCCCGCGAGACCAGGAAACTGACACCTATAGCCACCAGAGGCACCATAGCGGCAATCGGCGAGCGATAGACAATGAGAAGCAGGACAATTACCAGTATAATCGTTACGATAGTCGTTTGGTCGATGGTGCGCTGGACCGAATCAAAGAGGTCGTGAATAAAGCCGACACTTCCGGTGAAATAGAAAGATGTCTCTGGATAAAGAGCGAACTGCTGGCGTATTTCTTTAATTGCCTGCTTAACGTTATCGTCCAGTGCCGCGGTGGAAAATTCGACGGATAGCATCATGGTGGTGTTATCGGCGCTGACGAGGGAAGAACGCAGGGCTTCACTATCGAATACCGAGGTAACTCGGCTGACTACTTCGGGACCGTTGGCGGAAATAAGCCAGGTACGCAGCTGCTTAGCCCGGTTTTCATCCTGCTCATTAAGGCCTGCTTCGTTGTAAACGACGATCAAGCCGCTGCTGGTTTCTTGCGAGCCGGAGCCGAATTTTTCATTTAAAAGGTTACGGGCGTAGACGGACTCGGTTTTTTCAGGGAGGAATTGACTCTGGTCAGTGACGCCGACCTCTGATAGTGACGGCGCCTGAAATACCAGAAAGGCGGTGAGGACGAGCCAGACCGCCAGAATATAAAACCGGTATTTCTGGGCGAAATTGCCGAAAGCAGAGAACATCGTTGTATATAATTATATTTTGTTCTTAGAGTAATTGTCTATACCTTGAGCAGCTATGCGATATCTCAATATCATCACAGGCGAAAAATATACATGGGGAGATTATGCAGGCAAAACGGTTGTTTTAGTTGTATATACTAAGATATAATCGTTTACACAATTCACGGAGACTATGAGTTTTAAAGGCGGTGAAAGATGTTTAAAGTGAAGTGTAAGCTGGTTTCCTTCGAGGGTGACGAAAAGGACTATCCCTGCCACTTTAACTATAAAATCGGCGACGAGTTTTATTATGACGGGGTGAACTTTACCGGCAGAATATGCCCGGGACTGCTGGCTTCAATGATACCGGTTATTCATGGCATTTACCTGCTGGGGAACAAGTATGTCGAGAATGTGATGTACCGCTACAGGGGGCATGACGCCAGAGACCCTGCTATGGACAAATACGACGGCGCGGGATTCCGTCCCCTGGAAGTCCCCGACCCGGACACCCCTAAAGCCCGGGGAGGACATTTTGTGTGCGGGGATACCCGGACGCTGGCGCATTTTAGTTGTGAAGCGATTGATTTGAGCGATAGCGATTACGCCCAGCCCTTTTACCAGAGGGAAATAGCTATTCTGGGAAAAATAGAAAAGGAACCGGGAATAAAAACCGACGAAATCATTAACAGATTTACTGACTTCGAGAGGGAGAAAATTTCTCCACCGCTGACACCTGTATTAATGGGTGTTTTACTGGACGCGCTGGTTGATATGAAATATATAGAGATTCGCGACGGGAAAGCTTACGCGACCGGCCACCAGCCACCGAGTCGGCCGAAAACAGGCTAGAGCAGCTGCTGCAGCTTTTCCAGGCGACTTTCTCTTTTCTTTGCTACCAGTCGGAAAGCCCGGGGAACATCCGCCATCAAAGAATCCGACTGCCCGGCAGCATCGGTATAGAATGTAATAATCTTATTTTCTATCTCCACGGCCTGCTTCAGGATATCGGCATAGCTGGCATTTTCCGGTATCCCGATACTAAAGGCATAATTATCCGGATCCAGGTTGAAGGCATAGCCCCCCTCGATGGCATCGGTGATAACGCCGTAATACACCCTGTCTATTTGAATAACATTTTTCTTGTTCTCTCTGGAAAAAGACAGGAAAGTTTCAGCATCTTTAGTGTATTTCTGGGATAAATGCTCGTAGAATTCAGCCGATTCATTTTCCAGTTTCCTGGCCAGGGTGATGCCTTCGGATGCGGTGTGTATTATCATTAATAATCTTCCCCCTTTAGAACCACCGTTGAATGACCACTTTACTTTCGGTAAAGAAACGGATAGCTTCCTTGCCTTGGGTGTGCAGCACGCCATAGAAGGAGTCCTTCATGCCGCTGAACGGGAAAAATGCCACCGGAGCTACGATGCCGATGTTAATACCGACATTGCCGCTTTCGATACTGTACTGGAACTCGCGGGCACTCTTACCGTTAGAAGTGAAGATGGAGTGGCCGTTACCGAAGGGATTGGCATTACTGATTTTAATCGCTTCATCCAGGTCTTTGACGCGCATGATGCTCATGACCGGTCCAAAGATTTCCTCGGAGCCGACGGGTGAATCAGGTCGCACGTTCTCAAAGATGGTTGGTCCTAGGAAACAGGTATCCGGTAGACCGCCTTCCGGCTTGACTTGACGTCCGTCCAGTAACAATTTTGCGCCATCTTTGATGCCGGTCTCGATATATTTAAGGATTTTTGCCTTTTTAGTTTTGTCACGCACAGGGCCCATCTGTATCGATTCGTCCAGACCGTAGCCGATACGGATACTGGCGGCCATATCGACGACTTTCTGTACGAAGCTCCGGTAGAAAGAGTCATCGTCCCCGACGATGACGGCATTGGCCGCTGCCAGACAGCGCTGACCGGCATTGCCGAAATAAGAGGTCATCATGGCAGCCACCGTCCTGTCCATATCGCAGTCAGGCATAATGGTCATGAAGTTCTTGGCGCCGCACTGGGCGATGACCCGTTTACCAGTTTCCCCGCATCTTTTATAGATAACATCTCTCCCGGTTGGCGTCGAGCCGACGAAGGTTATTCCGGTAATATCCGTGTGGTCAAGCATGCCATTGACGACGGTCCTTCCTCCGTGGACCACATTCCAGACGCCGGGCGGGAAACCGGCCTCTTCGACAAGCTCCGCGAGCCGCGTCTGGCTGTTGGGGACCTCGCTGGATGGCTTGATGATGACGCAATTGCCGGTGGCTACAGCGTATGGTGCTGACCAAAGCGGAATCATCCAGGGGAAGTTGAAAGGTCCGATAATGCCGAAAACCCCCAGTGGGGTGGGAATTACCCACTCGTCGATGCCGTGAGCGATGTCCTCCGAATAGTACCCCTGCATTAGTGTGGGGATACCACAGGCCACCTCAACGTTTTCAATACCACGCCTTGTCTCACCGCGTGATTCGTCAATGGTCTTGCCGTGCTCCTGTGTCTGGATGCGGCTGACTTCCTCGAAATTTTCTTCGAGCAGGTCTTTCAACCTGAAGAGTAGCCTGGACCTGGCAAGAGGAGTAGTCCTTCTCCAGTCGGGGAACGCCTCTCTAGCAGCCACTACAGCGGAATTTATTTCTTCTTTAGTGGATATGGGTACCCTGGCAATTGTCTTACAATTGGCGGGATTGACTACATCCACAAGCTCACCTTTAGACTCGACCCACTCACCGCCGATATAGTTTTTTAGTGTTTTTTCCCCTTTTATCATTTCCTCTAAAAGAGCCACAGATTCATTCCTCCTTATAGTTACGGGTGAGTTTCGTTGTGTATCCTAATTGAATTCAAATATCCGCGTAAGATGAAAAATTATTAAGGGAAACAATTTTTCTCAATTGTCGCATTCAACATTGGTGCTTGTCAAATAAAGCCTGCACGCGAAATTTTTGCTATAATACGTTAGCCGGGATTTTCAGTTGAGGTGAATAAAAAGGTGGGAAATTTCAGACACATTTTTCAACCTATAAAAATAGGCAGGATGACGGTAAAAAACCGCATCGAGACGGCGCCCTGCGTGCCGTTCCTGGCAAGTATCGACAACGATGTGACGCGGGAGCTAATCGAGTGGGAGAAGGCATTTGCCAGGGGCGGTGCGGGCATCGTGACCATCGGAGATACGCCGATTATGAATGAAACCGCCGTGAAAGCGGGACATATCTTGAGCCTGGGCACAGACAAGGGCATCGGTGGCTTGAACCGGCTGGCTGAAGCCATAAAGCAGTACGGCGTAAAAGCTTCAATCGAACTTACCTACTTCGAGCCTGGTAAGCAATATTCACCAAACGATTTGTCGGTAGAAGAAATAAAATACATCATCGATAGTTATGCTAAAGCCGGTTTCCGCTGCCTGGCAGCCGGCATGGATATGATTCTAATTCACGGCGCGCACGGGCACCTTATCAGTCAGTTCCTGTCTCTGCGGAAAAACAAGCGAACTGACAGCTACGGGGGAAGCTTTGAAAACCGGGCGAGATTCGCTACCCAAGTACTGGAGGCTATCAGGGATAAGGTGGGGGATGGGCTGGCTATAGAGTACCGCATCAGCGCCGATGAACTGGTGCCGGGCGGACTCACGATAGAGGAGCAGCTGGAGTTCGTGAAAAGCATCCAGGAGAAAATCGACCTTATACATGTGTCAGTGGGGAACCTCTTCGTGCCCGGGGTAAGTCATTTAATGATTCAGCCCACATATGTTCCAAGGGGCGTAAATGTGCATTACGCGGAGCGCTTTAAAAAAGAGCTAAAGATACCCGTGACCGCCCTCGGTTCAATCGATATCATTTTAGCGGAAAAGATAATCGCGGAAAGCAGGGCGGACATGGTGGCGATGAACCGGGCTTTTATCGCCGACCCGGAATTAGTCAACAAGGCGAAGGCCGGTAGGGAAGATACCATCCGGCCCTGCATACGCTGCAACATGTGCATCGCGCGGGCACACCCCTTTTTCCTACCACTGCGCTGCGCTGTGAATCCGCTGGCGGCGAGGGAAGCCGAGTTTATAAACCCCCCACCGCCTTCGCGGAAGAAAAAAGTTATCGTTATCGGTGGGGGACCGGCCGGCATGGAAGCAGCCAGGACTGCAGCGGGGAGGAGGCATGAAGTCATCCTGTATGAAAAAGACGACCATCTGGGCGGGACAATAACCATGGCTGCGGCAGTAACTTTTAAAGCGGACATGAAGCAGTACCTCGACTGGGCTGTCCGCACCACTGTAAGTGACCCGAATATTAAAGTTAGATTTGCCACGGAAGCGACGCCGAAAAGTGTAAGTGCAGAGAAACCGGATGTTGTTATTATCGCTGCGGGAGCGGTGCCTTTTATCCCTCAAATCCCCGGCATAAGTGGTGAAAATGTTGTACTAGCGGGTGATGTGGACACAGGCAGGGCGAAGGTCGGTGAGGTGGTGGTTGTGGCGGGGGCGGGACTGACCGGGTCCGAGACGGCGCTTTACCTGGCACAGCAGGGGAAGAAGGTAACGCTAATCGACATGCTGTCGCTGGAGCAAATCGATGCTAACGCTCCGTTCGCAGATACTCGGACGTTGAGGAGAATGCTGCAAGAGCAAAAAGTTGACATAATAACAGAAGTCAGACTGGAAGAAATTACCGAGAAAAGCATTTTTATTGTTGATAAAAACGGCAGCCGGCAGGAAATTCCCTGCGATACAGTCGTCCTGTCTTTAGGCGTGCAGCCGCGCGAAGAGGTTATCGCCATGTTTGCTGATATCGCCCCTGATGTAAAGTTTATCGGAGATTGCCATAATCAGAAGGGTAATTTATACAGCGCTACATCGGAAGGATTTTTCGCCGCGATAGAGCTTTGAAAAGAGGTATTTTGCCCAATTAATTTATGACGCCCTCTTTTCTTAAAGCCAGGATTTCTGGTCGACTCTTGTTGAGAATAGAAAAAAGCAATTCTTCGGTGTGTTCTCCGAGAGCGGGGGCGCCTTGATAAACCCTGCCCGGCGTCTCGGAAAGGCGGAGGGGGGAACCG
>MGMT01000077.1 GCA_001796525.1 Chloroflexi bacterium RBG_13_51_52
CGGGCGGTGAGGAAAAATAACGCGGGGAAGTAATGGAGGGGTTCGAGTTTTCTCTGGCGAAAAGCGTTTCCTTGAGGGCTGATGCCGACGGCTTTTTCTTAATTTCCCGCACACCCATCAAAATACTCCGCTTGAACGAATCTCTTTATAATCTCCTCAAGCACATCCGCGACGGCGGCGAGTTGGCCGCTTTTCACACGACACACCCGCAGGATACCATGAAAGTCCTGCTGACGCTGGTGGCGCGGGGATATTTGAAGCTGGAGAGGACAGCGCCACTTACCGAATACCCTTTCGTTTCCGTTATTATCCCGGTACGCGATCAACCGGATAACTTAATCGAATGCCTCAAAGCGCTGGAGAAGGTCTGCTATCCCGGAGACCGACTGGAAATCATCGTGGTGGACGACGGCTCAAAAAAAGACGTGTCTCAAATAGTCACGTCGTCCAACGTCAAGATTATCAGGAACGAAGCATCTCAAGGCGCGGCGGCATGCCGGAATACAGGAGCCGAAAACGCTAAAGGCGATATCTTAGCCTTCCTGGATGCCGACTGCGTTGCCGGGGAGGGTTGGCTGGAAGAACCGGTGCCGTTTTTCCTGCACGCGGGGGTCGGGGCGGCGGGGGGCTATATCGATGGGTACGATATCAAGACGCCGCTGGAAAAGTACGAAAAGGTATTTTCTTCTCTTAATATGGGCAAACAGCTCATTATCGAAGGCAAGACCGAATCCGGATTTTATGTGCCCACCGCCAATCTGCTGGTCAGTCGGGAGGCTTTTAAGGCTGCTGAAGGTTTTAAAGAGGGGATGGAGGTGGGTGAAGACGTAGACTTTTGCTGGCGCTTGAGAGACCGGGGTTACACCCTCATTTATACACCATCGGGCAACGTGGCTCACAAGCACCGCAATAAACTCGGGAGGATGCTAAAGCGTCGTAGCGAATACGGGACTTCGGAATCATTGCTTTACCGCACTCACCGCGATAAAAAGAAGGGGTTCCCCGCTGCTATTTTCTCCGGGCTATCCTTCATCGCACTGACTCTGGCGATGCTGCTGATGAATCCCTACCCACTGTGTGCGTTACCGCTGCTCTACGGTATCAACGTGTGGTTGAAAGCCAATACATTAAAAAAATACAAAATAGAGCTCTCCCTGGTGCAACTCGCTGCTTCTGCCTTGAGGAGCCATCTCTCCTTTTACTATTTCGCTTTCTTCCACCTGATGAGATACTACCTGATTATTATCATCGGGCTGGGGGTTGTATGGCACCCGTTCTGGATATGGGGCGGGGCGGGGATTATTTATACGTCAATTACAGACTACGCAGTTAAGAAACCGCAGTTATTTTATGCCGTTTTTCTGTTCTATTACCTGCTGGAACATCTGGCGTACCAGGTCGGCGTTTTCTGGGGATGTATTAAATACGGTTATTTCGGCTCGTATCTGATATCTTTCAAGAAGGTTTAATCGTACTTAATTACCCACCGCCCTATTACCTCCCGGGCTAATATAGCTTGCATAACCATATCGAGGTCTTCAAGCTTAATTGTACGGGTAACCAGCTTATCGGTCTTTAAAATGCCGGTGTTCATAACCTCCATAAGACCGGGCAAGTCCTCGGTCGGATGGGTCTCTCCATAAAGCGTTCCTATTATCGACTTGGCATGTAACGGCGCGTAGAAAAGGGGTATACTGGTGACCGAATCAATGGGGGGTATGCCGATATTAACCATCGTACCACCCGAACGCAGCGCCCACCATGCCTGGACTTGAGCTCCGGGGTCGCCGGTTGCCTCGATAGCAAACTCCAGACCGGCCCCGCCGGTAAGCCCCTTAATAACCGGAATCGGGTCGTCCTTGCTCGACTCCACAAAATGAGTCGCTCCGAACTCCATGGCGATATCGCGCTTGGATTTCTCGAGGTCGACGGCGACAATGGGGTTGCAATGACGCAACGCGGCGAAGCGTATGGCATTCAGGCCGATACCGCCGCAGCCCCATATCCCTATCGAGTTGCCTTCACGCGCCTTGGCTACATTAACGACACTGCCCCATCCCGTGGCTACCGAGCAACCGAGCTGACAGAGCTGCTCGGGAGGTAATTTGATATGTTCCGGTACCTTTATAGCCCCGATATCGGGCATGACGCTGTGGGTGGCAAATCCGGCGATAAAACTACCCAGTCCGACCCTCTTGCCGTCTTTATCGGTTAACCGTGATGTGCCGTCAAGCAGATTCCCTTCCTGGAAAAATTTCATACTTGTCTCGCATAGATTGGGTCGCCCCCGTCGACACTGAAAACAGTGTCCGCAGGGCACCATCCAGCACCCGATGACGCGGTCGCCCGGCTTTAATTTGGTAACACCATGACCGATTTTCTCAACTACGGCACATGCTTCATGGCCCGGGACCATGGGAATATCCTGGGGTATATAGCCCTGCCAGACGGAAAGGTCAGAGTGACAGAACCCGCAAGCCAGCATTTTTACCTGTACCTCGTGCTCACGGGGTTCAGCCAGCTCTAATTCCTCTATTTTCATTGGTATCCCGTATTCACGCAATACCGCCGCTCTGATTTTCATCTCTGCCCTCCGATAGCTTCCATGTTTGTGTAATTACACGGTACAGTATTGAATATCCGCATTCGGGTAAACAACCACTTTTGTCTTGTTTCCGTGGGTCTGCTTTAACAGCGTCAACACATCTTTCCATTTATTCATCATGATTACTTTGTCCGTATCTTCCATGAAGTTCCTGCTGGCAATTTCCGGATACTCATTAAAGATAATCACCCGGTTAACGTTCGGGGGGACTTTCCTCTGCAGCGCAAGTGGCCCGGCGATGGTATTGCCGAAGGACCCCATGAGGTAATGGGTCACCTGACCCCCCGGAGCGTTGGCGATGAGGACGACATCGCCAACGCTTTCGGCAACCGACGGAAAGGCGATAAACAGTCCGGAAATAGCCTCGTTTACCTTGGCGAAGGAATTAGCTATGACAATATCCATGCCAACAGGTTGATGCGTCAGGTAATGCGCTTTGGCTGCTTCAAGGGCGGCGGCGTAGGCGGGGAGGGGCTTACCGGCAAACAGGGCAACCGTTTCGCCCCAAATATTAACGATGGCGTCGATTTTCATGTCCAGTCCCACGATATCCGCCGCCTCGTCGATATCGCGGCGCCGCGGGTTGCCTTCTAAAGCACCCATGCCGGACACCGTGTTATTAAAATTGCCCTGCGTCGAGGCTTTCCGCGGGGAATGCAGCGCCAGTATTGATTCGTAGGCGGCGACGCCCGGTAAAACGATTTTACTACCGCCGCCGAATCCCGCCATGATATGCGGCACAACAGACCCGATACCGATTTTCAAGTCGCACTTCATTACCTCGGCATTGATACTTATCTTCGTTCCACCGGTTGTAGTGCCCGTATAAACGCAGTTGTTGAAAGGGTTGTGGTTATATACCGGGAACCTCGCCAGGACATCCTCGCCCAGCTTTTTAGTGAAATCCAGACGGTCAAGCGCCCCGTGACAGCCGCAGGCAGCTATAAAGCGTATCTGGTTATCGTTAATACCGGCGTCGGCCAGCTCTGCCAGCACATGAGGCACAATTTCCGCCACCCGGGTTACCCGCGCCATATCGTCGAAAAGGATAACCACCTCTTTTTTACCCCTGGCATATTCACGCAGCGGCGCCATGCCGATGGGACTGCCGACGGCTTTTTTAATATCGGCAGCCTCCAGGCGCGGTCGATTGTACCCCTCCATATTGCAGATTTCCACCTGCCAGTTCTTGGGAAAATCAAGCTCAAATCCCTGAACGCCATACCAGGCCAGTTGGGGTAAAGTAATTTTATTTGCCAGATTAGACCTCCGATTTACTAATACTCTTTATTATTCCCTGTTTCTCCAGCATTACGCGGAGAGTCGGGGTAATATCCATGCTGACTATTTCTTCCGGCTCAAACCACCCGCACTCTTCGGCGTCCGATTGTGCCCTGATTTCCCCGCTAATATATTTTGCGAGCAGGTCGATGATAGTGTAATGGTAACGAATACGGCCCTTTTCATCCCGCACGATATTATCCGCGGCATCGAGCGCCCTCTCTATTTCTATTTCGATAGAACACTCTTCAAGTACTTCACGCCTGGCTGCTTCGTAAACAGTCTCCCCCAGTTCTATCGCCCCACCCGGTATACTCCACATACCTTTACTGGGTTCATTAATGCGTTTTACCATCAATATTCTATCTTTCTTGAAAACAACCGCTCCGACACACGCTATCGGTGATTTCGGATACAATCGGCCATCTTCAACACCAGTCTCTTTCAATAAAAATAACCTCCGTATTTAATCCTGCTGGAACGTTTTTATTATGGGCTGGATAATTTCTATTGTCAAAATCCATAAAACATTACGTTTGTCCTGGTACTATTCTATACAATTTTTACGAATCGTTTACATAACGTATCACGATATTAATCAAATGTTTATTCACCCGATGTTATATTTTCGCCACAAGGCAAATTATTTAGAAAGAAAACACGTCCGTCAGCAGGATAATTACGCATGTGAAGGCGGTATTTATATGAAGAATGCCTACCCGGAAATGAAAGATACCAAAGACAATAACAGCCAGGAATCTTTCAAGGCTGATAACAATAATCCCAATCTCTCTTTATCCAGCAACAATGACTTCTTTCATCTCCTGGCTGAAAATGCCCGCGACCTTATTTTTCATGCCAAGGTTTCACCAACATATAGATTTGATTATGTAAGCCCATCTTCCACCTGCATCACCGGTTACACTCCGGAGGAATTTTATGCCGACCCGCTTCTCGCTAAAAAATGCATCCTTCCGGAAGACTTTCATCTCGTATCTGACCCGTCCGGATGGGATAATCCCGACAACATCAAACCCCTTGAAATACGCTGGAGACGTAAAGACGGGAAGATAATCTGGACGGAGCATATGATTTCTTCAACTCTTGATAAAGAAGGAAATCCTGAAAGTTTCAACATTATCGCTCGTGATATCACCGAGCGGAAGCAGGCCGAAGCAGCGCTGCTGGAAAGCCAACAATTTAACGCCAGCCTCCTGGAAAACGCGCCGCATGCCACAGTCGTAATAAATCCTGATACTTCAGTTAAATATGTCAACCCGGCCTGGGAACAGCTGAATGGCTGGACTCTGGCTGAAATAGCCGGCACTAAATCACCTTACCCATGGTGGCCGTCCCAATTTAGAGATGCTTTCGCGGCAGGCTTTAAAGAAGCTATGCAACAGGGCAGCGGTAAAGCAGAAATCGTTACTCAAAAGAAGAACGGGGAAATGTACTGGATTGACATGAATTGGGCTCCGGTGATGAATAACGGAGAGTTATTGTATCTATTGATTAATTCCGTTGATATTACCGAGCGGAAAAGGATAGAAGAAGCCTTACAGGAGTCGGAAGAAAAATTTTCCAAGGCATTCAGCTCCAGCCCGAATACAGTCTGTATCGTTACCGCCAAAGAAGGAACTTTTATTGACGTAAATGATAGTTTCTTACGTTTTACCGGGTATAGTCGAGAAGAGGCAATTGGGCATACTCCGGTTGAACTCGATCTATGGGTTAACAAAGACGACATGAAAAAGATAATGAAAGCAATGAAGGAAACAGGCAGGCTCGATAATGAAGAGGTTAAATCCCGCATGAAATCAGGAGAAATACGAACCGGCCTGTTATCTGCCGAGGCAATTGATATCGGCGGTAAAAAATGCTTGATTCTCGTGATAACCGATATCACCGAGCAAGTCAAAGTAAAGGAAGCCTTGTGGGAATCCGAAGAGAAGTTCTCTAAGGCATTTCACGGAAGTCCCGATATGATGGCTATCATCGATCTGGAGAATAACAGGTTCGTTGAAGTAAATGATAGTTATGTCCACTTTTTAGGCTATTCCCGTGATGAACTGCTGGGCCGCAGAATGGACGAATTCGATATGTGGGTGAAAATCGAAGATGCGGGGAAATTAAACCGGCTCATCAAAGAGCAGGGCAAAGTCCGTCATGAAGAATTCCAGTTCCGCACTAAATCGGGAGAGATTCGTATCTGGCTATACTCTGCGGATATTATTAGTATCGGCGGTAAGCCATGCATGCTTGCCGTAGCCACGGATATCTCTGAACGCAAGCAGGCCCAGAAAGCCCTTAGAGAATCAGAGGAGAAGTTTTCCAAGGCTTTCCATGCCAGCCCGAGCTCCATTTCTATCAGCAGATTGGATGACGGTAAATTCATTGAAGTTAATGACACTTTCCTGCGCGACAAGGGCTATACTCGTGAAGATGTAATCGCGCGGAGTTCAAAGGATATTAGCCTCTGGGTTAATTATAAAGACCGCACGAGGCTAATGAATGCACTGAAGAAGCGGGGACAAATTTCCAACGAAGAAATACAATACCGCACGAAGTCCGGTCATATTCGCACAGGGTTAATTTCCGCGGAAATAATCAACATCGGTAATGAACCATGCGTAATCATGATAAACACCGATATAACCCAGCAAAAGGCGGCTGAAGAGCAATTAAGATTGCTTGGTTCCGTTACACAACAGGTATCGGATGCCACGATTATTACCGATCCTCAATTCAATATCACCTATGTGAACAAAGCAGCACAGGACCTTTTCGGTTACGACAGAAATGAATTAATGGGGAAAAACCTGGCTATTCTTAATAAAACGCAACCTTCCGAGGAAATCAAGAGGTTAATAAGAAAAACGCTAGATGCCGGGAAAGTCTATTCCTCTACTGTCGCCAAGAAACGCAAGGACGGCACCACCATCATATGCGATTGTCGTCTTTCACCTTTATACGATGAGCATGGCAATATCACCTCCATCATAGACGTCCAGCGGGATGTCACCAAACAGAAGGAAGTGGAGGCGAGACTGCAGGAACATAAAAAATTAATCGAGAGCATTCTGGCCACCACACCGGAGGGAGTCCTTGTTATCAACGGTAAAGACCGCATATTGCTCGCCAATAACGCCCTGCACAAGATTTTCCATCTCAATAAAAGGGCGCTTAAAAACAAGTTGTTTAGCGAGATATTTCCTAAAGACCAGTTTTTCGACCTTCACAAGGCAGTAAAACGCAAAGATACTGAAAAAAATACCCTGGAATTCAGGTACCAGGTACAAAACCTCGAAAAAATTATTTACTGCATTATCGTAAAAATGGACCGGGAACGCACACTGCTAACTTTTTCCGATGTCTCCAGAGAAAGGGAGGAAGAGGAAAAGCTTTACCTCACTGATCGGCTGGCTTCAATCGGAGAAATGGCTGCAGGTCTGGCGCACGAATTAAATAATCCTTTAACCGGAATCCTGGCTCTATCCCAACTTCTCGCCGGCAGCAATATACAAAAAGAGTATAAAGAGGACCTGGAATGCATCAGCACCGAGGCTAAACGCGCCGCCGGTAT
>MGMT01000078.1 GCA_001796525.1 Chloroflexi bacterium RBG_13_51_52
TAAATACGGCGCTGATGTCAATACGGACGTTATTATCCCCGCCCGCTATCTCAACGTGTCCGATCCCAAAGAGCTTGCCAGGCACTGCATGGAGGATATCGATGCAGACTTTGTTAAAAAGGTCAAGCCCGGCGATATCATCATGGCTACTACTAATTTCGGTTGCGGCTCATCGCGGGAACATGCCCCTCTGGCAATCAAGGCATCGGGCATCTCCTGTGTTATCGCCCACAGCTTCGCCCGCATCTTCTTCCGCAATGCTATCAACATAGGCCTGCCGCTGCTGGAATGCGCCGAAGCCGTCGATAACACCGTCCCCGGAGATATTCTTGAAGTAGACCTGGCTGAAGGAAAAATCATAAACCAGACCAACGGCATGACATTCAACGCCAAGCCTTATCCCGATTTCATGTCCGAGTTGATATCAGCCGGCGGATTGGTCGAATATACGAAAAAGAGACTGGCTCATACGTAAGTTGAGGATTATTTTAGGAGGTCTTAAGTGGACTTTAGCCTGATAGTTTTGCCCGGTGACGGCGTCGGCCCGGAGGTTATCGACGATGCTGTTAAAGTATTAAAGGCAGTCGGGAAGAAATTCGGGCATCGATTCAATCTCAATACCCGTCTGGTAGGCGGCGCTGCTATTGACGCCGAAGGCGTGGCTGTGTCTAAAGCCACCGTAAACCTGTGCAAGAAAGCCGATGCTGTGTTGCTGGGCGCGGTGGGAGGCCCCAAGTGGGACGACCCCCTGGCTAAAGTCCGCCCTGAAGATGGACTGCTGGAGCTGCGTAAAAGCCTGGGTCTTTTCGCTAACCTGCGTCCGGTAAAGGTTCATCCTGTACTGGTCGATTCCACCAACCTCAAGCCGGAAGTGATAAAGGGCGTAGATTTCATCTTTGTCCGTGAGTTAACCGGTGGCCTGTATTTCGGTAAGCCCAAGCGGCGCTGGCAGACGGAGTCGGGTCGTAAAGCCGTCGACTCCATGCTGTACTCTGAACAGGAAATCGAGCGTATCGTTAGGGTCGGCTTCGAGTTGGCGCGGCATCGCCAGAAAAAACTCATATCGGTAGACAAAGCCAATGTGCTGGAGTCCTCGCGGTTATGGCGTCAGGTAGCGCTGGAAGTTGCTAATGACTACCCGGATATCTCGCTGGAGCATATGCTCGTGGATGCCTGCTCGATGCGGATTATCCAGAACCCTAGGTACCTTGATGTCTTGGTGACGGAAAATACCTTCGGCGATATTCTCACCGATGAGGCTTCGATGCTGGCAGGCTCGATGGGCATGCTGCCATCGGCAAGTATTGCCGGCGTGCCGCAGGCTGGAGTGAAGATATTCGGTCTGTATGAACCGATTCACGGCAGCGCGCCTAGACGCGCCGGGCAAAATATCGCTAATCCTATCGCTACCATCCTTAGCGCCGCTATGATGCTGCGTTATTCCTTCGCCTTGGAGAGGGAAGCGGAGGTAGTTGAAAAAGCGGTAGAAGACGCTTTGAATGAGGGCTATCGTACCTATGATATAATGAGTGAAAATAAGACCAGGCTGGGGACAAAGGAGATGGGCGATATCATCGCCGGCAAGGTGGGAGGATAAGAGTTGGTAAAAGTTGAATTATACGATACAACTTTAAGAGATGGCGCCCAGAGCGAAGGGATATCCTTCTCCGTGGTGGATAAACTGCATATCGCCCAGAGACTGGATGGGCTGGGCATTCACTATATCGAAGGGGGCTGGCCCGGCTCAAATCCCAAGGACGCTGAATTCTTCGAAAAAGCGCGCGGCATGAAACTGAAAAATACGCGCATTGCCGTTTTCGGCAGCACGCGGCGTCGAGGGCTCAAGGCGGAGGAAGACAATAATCTTACCATGCTGGTCAAAGCCGGCGTTAAGGTGGCGACCATCGTGGGGAAAAGCTCCGACCTCCAGGTTATCAATGTCCTCAAGACAACTCTGGAAGAAAATTTGAGCATGATTGCCGACTCCGTGCGTTATCTTAAGTCGAAGGGTATGAAAGTATTCCTGGATGCCGAACACTTCTTCGATGGTTTCAAGCATAATCCGGACTACTCTCTCAAGACGCTGGAAGTGGCTGCGGAGGTTGGCGTCGATTGCCTGGTGCTCTGCGATACCAACGGTGGGGCTCTGCCGGACGAGGTAACCCGGGCGGTTAAAAAAGCTGCAAAAACTACCGGTGTGCCGTTGGGGATTCACTGCCATAATGACGGTGGCTTGGCGGTGGCTAACACGCTGGCGGCAGTAGCAGCCGGGGCAACGCAGGTGCAGGGCACTATCAACGGTCTTGGCGAACGTTGCGGCAATGCTGACCTGTGTACCATAATACCGGCTTTGAAGCTTAAAATGGGTATCGATTGCGTCAGTGATGAACAGCTAGCTTCATTGACGGAAGTTTCGCATTACGTTAGTGAACTGGCGAATCTGATTCCCGACCCGTTTGCTCCTTACATCGGCACCAGCGCTTTCAGTCACAAGGCTGGCTATCATATGGACGGGATAACCAAGTGGCCTGATGCCTACCAGCATATCGACCCGGCGAAAGTGGGAAACCGCCAGCGGACGGTTGTCTCCGACCAGTCCGGCAAGCGCAATATCATCTCTAAAGCCAAGGAGCTGGGCATCGACCTGTCCAATGCGGAAAAAGAAGTCAAAGATTTGCTTGAACGGGTTAAGCAGCTGGAAAGTCGCGGCTTTCAGTATGATAACGCCGAGGCGTCCTTTGAGCTTTTATTGCATCGCGCTAAGCCGGATTATAAACCGCCGTTTGAACTGGTCGACTTTATGGTGGTGGTGGAAAGCCGCAGGCGTCCTTCCACGCGTAAGGCTGCGGAGGAAATGCTTTCCGAAGCTATGGTCAAGGTAAAAGTGGGTGGGGAAATCATACACACAGCGGCGGAAGGGGATGGCCCCGTTAACGCTCTTGACCTGGCGATGCGCAAGGCTCTTTTACAATATTATCCCGGCCTGAAGCAGGTAAAACTCGTCGACTATAAAGTGCGGATTCTGGAAGAAAGCACCGGCACGGAGTCGCAGGTACGCGTGCTCATTGAGTCCAGCGACGGCGTTAATGGATGGCGGACTGTCGGTGGCTCGACCAATATCATCGAGGCAAGCTGGCTGGCTTTAGCGGACGGGCTGGAGTGGTGGCTGGTGAAGAATAACAAGAAATAAACAATATTCTCAAGGGTAGCAATACCAATAGAAGTATCGTCTTGACTTTTCCATGTTCTGGCAGTACAATCACCTTAACATAAAAACATGGAGGTGATTCAAGATGAGTTATCCGGTTACTTTTAAGGTTGACTATCCTGAAAAGCTATCACGGGGTATGCTGCTACTCAAGGTTTTATTCGGGTGGCTGTATATCGGAATTCCGCACGGATTTTGTCTTTTCTTCTTTGGCATCGGCGTGGCAGTGGTCCAGTTCATCGCTTTCTGGGCGATTCTCTTCACCGGCAAGTTCCCCAAAGGTATGTTCGACTTTACGGTTAGATATTACCGCTGGTCTAATAACTTGACCGCTTACATGGCTTTCATGAGAGACGAATACCCACCGTTCAGCGGACAGGAATAGAGAACCGAAAAAGATAAATAAAACCTCCACATTTTCCTCAAATATTAAAGTATCGCGAAACGACGTTATTTAGGGAATTTTAATAATAATCCCGTTCATAATATACGTTAAATCCGATTATACTGTTTTGTTGAAAGTCTTCCTGCTGTTTCCCTATTGTAGTATAATAACTATTGAAGCTAAAATATACGCATGTCTAAATTCCGGAGGTCTTAAATGGGTATCATTAAAACTGCCGCCGAAATAGCCCTTGAAAAGCTGGAAAAAATAGGTGAGCCTACGGAGCAGGAGCGCTTAAAGTGGAAATACGGGCCGGAGGGAGAAAAGTTGGCCGCCCTTTATCTTAGAGAAGACGTCAACCTCATAAATGAAGTCAAGAAATATGATGATAAAGCTAAAAAGGTCATTATCACCAGCGTCAATGATATACTCTTGAGAAACATCAGTTTGCCCCGCAGTGAAGCCGCCCGCAGGACCAATAAAAAAGCCATGGATGGCTTGAAAGCTCTGAAAAATGATAAAGTTGCTGTGGAGAATGTGTTCACCCGGATGAGACATGTGCTCGACTACTATGTGCAGGAAGGCGCCAAGCAAAAGAAACAGGCTTATGAATCGCTCAAGACGGAATTTGAAGCTAAAGTGCAGGAAGCCATCAGGAAGCAGACCGGCGTCGATGCCAGGATGAAAATAGACGTGGAAAAGCAGCCGCAGTTCCAGGAGCAATGGCAAATGATGCAGGCGCAGATGGAAGGGCAGTATATTAACCTGCTGGACGAGTATAAAAAAGAGCTGGCAGCTATTGAATAAAAACAGCGATGGATAGTGAAAGCGAAAGAATCGAGTTTGCGGCACGCCACACCGAGATAGTGCGGCACCCCCGGCAGCACCTGGCGACCTTCGGTGTGACTAATATTTATTATTACCTGTTAACCGAGCCTGTCTATTCGGAGTTTTCCAACGATGCCAACGAAACGGTGATTAGGGAGGGCAGGGTTATCGCCGAGAGGCCGAAAATCGTCACTCCCTATTATTTGACTAATCTTGAAGGGTTCAGCTATGATGCCCGGCAGTATTTTGAGAAACTGCTCATGATGCACGGTCCTAACGCGCCCGGGCTGTTTTACACGTATAAGAACGAGCCTAAAGGTCTGAATATCGTCTCGGACAGTTTACCGGCTGTTGTGGAAAAACTGAACATCGAAATTGATAAAAAAGGCGACCCTCTGGCGACTATTATCAAGGGGCAGGATGACCTCTGGGATGTCTCGCTGCTCAAGTTTATATATGAAATCACCAGCCGGTCGGTGCAGGGGAATATGGCGCAGCTCGGCTCGAGGGGGTTATTGGGGATGAGTCACGGTGGAATCCCGGTTGGAGCGCGCCAGGTCATCGAGGAGATGTTCCAGCAAGCCTGGCGAGGTGAGATTAGAGCCTATGAGCTTGAGCGGGAACTGAACCAATGGGGGGCGTTTGAGGAGTACCAGGACAGGTTCTTTGCCTTGGTAAAAGGCAAGTAAATAATCAGCCCGGCAGCAGGCAGGAAAGGACTTGGTAGTGGAAATTTCAAATATTCAAGCGCGTGACTTGTCGGAGGCGTGGTTCCTCTGCCTGTGCCGGACGCTTGATGAAGGGTATGAATATAAAATCGACCGGGGCAGCTATGCCGGTCAAAAACGTAAAGAGCTGGACCTGGCTGTTATTCAGATAATATATCCGGGTGCCAGGCCGCTGATACCGGACGTCCCGCAGGGCGTGCCCCCGCCCAGCACAATGGAATACGTGGAAAGCTATTTGCCATACCTGATGACTTCAAAAAAGAAGCAGGGAGAGCAGTATACCTACGGGCAATATCTGGAGAGGCAGATTGCCGAAGTAATAAAAATGTACAAGAAGGACGGCTATAATACCAACCAGGCTTTCATGGCGGTAGGTAATGAAAAGTCAATCGATTTGCCTGACCCGCCCTGCTTAAGGATGATAGATACCAGAATTCGTGAGGGTAAGTTGAACTTCGTGGTGTATTTCCGGTCGTGGGACCTCTGGGCGGGCTTTCCTTCGAATCTCGCGGCTATTCAACTCTTGAAGGAATACATGGCCAGCGAGATAGGTGTTGAGGACGGCGAGCTGGTCGCGATGAGCAAGGGGCTGCACCTTTATGAGTATACCTGGGATCTTGCTCGAACGGTGGTGAGGAGAGGGCAATAAGAAATGCCGATGTAATAAAGAGGCATTATAATGGATTATATTGAAGCCGTAGCGGACATGATTGTGGAGTCGAAGCGAGTGGTGGTTTTTACCGGGGCGGGATTCAGTACCGAGTCCGACATCCCGGATTTTAGGGGCCCGCAGGGAATCTGGAGCAAGTTCGACCCCGATGAACTGAATTTGCCCAACTTCCTGCGCAGTGAAGAGATACGAGAAAAATACTGGCAGGTTCACCGCATGTTCTGGGAGGCGGTGAAGGACGCCCGTCCAAACAGCGGGCATTATGCCGTCACCGAGCTTCATAAAATCGGCAAGCTGGACTGCGTTATCACCCAGAATACTGACGGGCTGCACCAGAAGTCCGGCACGCCTGACGATAAAATGCTGGAGCTACACGGCACCATGCACTGGGTAGATTGCCTGGAATGCGGCAAGCGGTACCCCCGGGACTACGCTCACGAGAAAATGCTTGCCGGCGAAAAAGTGCCCCGGTGCGGCAGCTGTAAGGGCATTTTGAAACCGGCCACCGTAGCCTATGGCCAGTCCATGCCGGAGAGGGAAACAAGAGAGGCTAGTGAGAGGTCGGCTGCCTGCGACCTTTTCCTTACGGCAGGTTCGTCGCTGGTGGTTTATCCCGCTGCGCAGATGCCCCTGCTGGCAAAAAGGGGCGGCGCCCGGCTGGTGATATTAAATCTTACGGAAACACCGCACGATAACCATGCTGATATTGTCATTAAGGAAAAGACGGGCGAAACGCTATCAAAGATTGTAACCAGGGCTAAAGAAAAGATAAACGCCTAGGCGTTATTTCACAATAATTCGCGTCTCTTTCTATTAAATCTTCAATCGGCAAAACGGTCTTGGATTGGCCGGTTGCTTTCCTTCCTATTATTTCCAGGTAGTAGTAATTGTTACGGAATGTTTAGAATTGCTATCGTGATATTTATAATTGTGTTATCGGTTTCTTGCCAAAATAATTCAGATAAAAAGTATTTCACAATTCAAATATCCTTGGGGGCAAGAATATGCCGAACCTTCACACGTTGGCGGTAAAGACCGTAGAGAATAAAGCCGATTTACTTGACAAAATCTGGATGAAGGTCAAGCCGGAAGACAAAATAGACAAGATTATCACGAGTGTCGTAAATCTTACCCAGAACTCCTTGAACACATTAGCTTCGACTCTGGTGTTGATGGATAATAATAGACAGGAACTGTATTTTCAGTCTTACGATGGTTCAACTCCCAAGCAAATGAAACGTATGCATGTCGGCCGGCAATCCGGCCTTGCCGGTTGGGTGATCCGGAACGGTAAACCCATGCTTGTCAATAATCCCGAGAAAAACGTTAATTTCTACAAGCTTCTCGATGACGCCACCGGTTTCAGAACAAGGCATGCCATTGCTGCGCCGCTTATTGGTGGTGGTAAGGTCACCGGGGTTATCGAGGCTCTTAATAAAGCTAATGGCACCGTTTTCACTAAACATGACCTGGATACAATGTTGGATGTGGCTACGACTGCCTCGATGGCGTTCGAAGGCTACCGTACCAATAACGACCTCATGCTTTCCTACAAGAGTACTGTGAGGGCACTGGTGTCGCTGGCGGATGCCAAAGAGACCAGCGGCGGCGGGCATTCAAGACGGCTGGTGGAATATGCCCTGATGGGAGCCAGAGAATTAGGGCTTAGCAAGCAGCAGTTGCAGAACATAGAGTATGCTGCCCTTCTTCATGACATTGGCAAGCTAAGCATTGCTGATAACATATTAAATAAAGCTGAACCCCTTTCCGATAGAGAATGGGCTATTATCAAAAAGCACACCATAGTGGGTTACGAAATATTAAAGGACATACCCTTTTTAAAAGAAGCAAGCTTATTGATTCTGTATCATCATGAAAGATATGACGGTGGCGGATATCCGCAGGGGCTGCACGGCGATAACATACCACTGGGCGCCCGGCTGATAGCCGTTGTGGATGCTTTTGATAATATGACTACGGAGCACAGTTACCGCAACGCCATGACGCAACAGCAGGCATTCGGCGAGCTTTCTAAAAACGCCGGCGACCAGTTCTGCCCGACGGTGTTAAAGGCGTTCAATACCGGGTACGTCAGGACCCGTTTAACGAGGAAGAAACGGCCGGTATAGTCCATCTGAAATCATATTTTAATTTTCACTACTATCGGTATAATAGCCTGAACCATCATATTCGCTAATGTCGTCTGCCTGTGGTATCATTTTTCAGGGTGTCTGTTATTCTATGATTCCGGAAATCGTCAGCTTTGTTACCAGGCGAGAGGGGCGTAAGTTCCGTCATCTCAAAGCTATCGATGAGTCCCTGGTGCAGGCTGAAAACCTCGGGAGTGAAACGGGTCTGTCCCTTTATGTGCATATTCCGTTTTGCCGTTCGTTGTGCCCGTTTTGCTGTTTCAATCGTTATCTGTTTCAGGAAGACCTGGCGCGCCGCTATTTCATCGACCTCAAGAAGGAACTTGACTTGTATATTCAGCGGGGTTTTCGTTTCTCCGGCATTTACTTCGGGGGCGGCACGCCAACGGTGCTGATGGATGAACTTGGCGACTTTATCGCATACCTGCGGCAACAGTTAAACGTAAAAGAAATTTCGCTGGAAACAACTCCTCGAGAATTAACTCCAAAGAATATCGAACTTTTAAAGCAATTCGGAATTAATCGCCTTTCGGTTGGGGTGCAGAGTTTCGACGAGCAGGTGCTTAAAACCATGGGGCGGATTAACGGCCCGGCTGAAGAGGTTAAAAGCCGACTGCTCATGGCCGAGGGGCAATTCGATACGATGAACGTTGATTTTGTCTTTAATTTCCCGGGCCAGACGCTGGAACAGTTTACCGCCGATGTAGCCGCTTTCAAGGAGTTGAAAATAGACCAGGCTACCTTTTACCCGCTCATGGCTTCGCCTCATAAAAAGGACGCCATGGAACGTAAATTTAACAGGGTGGACAACTCCCGCGAAAGGCGATTTTACGATGTTATCTTAAGCCAGCTTTATCGCGGCGACTATACGGCGTCTACTGCCTGGTGTTTTTCCCGCGGCGAGCGGATGATTGATGAGTACATTATCGAAGCGGACGACTATATCGGCATAGGGGCGGGTTCTGTAAGTATTGTAGCGGGTAATTTTTACGTCAATTCCTTTTCCCTCGACCGGTATCATAACTTGACTGCCTCCGGGCATCTGCCGATTGTAGGGTGGCGTAAACTATCGGACAAAGAGGACCGGCGCTACTATCTCCTGACCAAGCTTTTCGGCATGAAACTGGATAGAGAAGCGTTCCGGCGGCGGTTCGGGGGGGATATAGAGCGAAAGCTATGGCTGGAACTGGCTTTCCTTAAAGTATGTGGATTGGTTTCCGGCGATGATATATTGCAGGTCACGGAAAAGGGCATGTACCCGGTGAGTGTGATGATGCGGGACTTCTTCGCGGCGCTCAATACACTGCGGGAACACCACATTGAGCAACAGATATAGCTATTTATAAGCCACGTGTATACCTGCCACGCCAAAGAGCAGGGCGCTGTAGTATACATCTCGGAAACCTGCAGCCAGTAGCATATCTCTGACTTCTGATGAGGAATAGAAACGCCTTGCCGACTCTGCCAGGTAGCGGTAGGCGCCCGGGTTGCCGGATAGGACTATCCCCACCGGTTGTACAAATAAACGTAAATATAAATGAAATAAAGCCCTTATCAGGCGGTCCTCCGGCTGGCTCGATTCCACGATAACGTAGCGCCCGTCGGGTTTGAGTACTCTTTTTACCTCGGCGAAATGTATGGGCCCCAGCGGGTTTTTATAAGTTAGGTTGCGGAAAGCAAAAGAAATTCCCACGCAGTCGAAGTGTGCATCGGGGAAAGGAAGCCGGTTGGCTTCGCCGTGAATAAATCGGGCTAGCTTCTGGACACCGGCTTTAACGGCTTTTTGTTGCGCTTTTTCCAGCATCGGCTGACTGTAGTCTAATCCGGTGAGATCGGTGTCTTTTCCCGCCAGCCTGGCGATGCTTATAGTAAGGTCGCCGGTACCGCAGCCTAGGTCGAGGACACGTCTGGGCTTATTTTCGAGGCAGGTCTGTGCTGCCAGTCGGCGCCAGCGTTTGTCCAGTCCCAGCGTAATGATATGATTAACGAGGTCGTAGCGCGGTGGTACAGCGGTGAATATGCCGTGCAAAGGTTGAGGATGTTGAGCCGGGTGTGGACTTTCCATAACGATATTAAAAAAGGTGACCCAGGATATAACCTATTCCCATAAGCAGCTGTGTCAGCAGGATGGTCATGACATTGGCTGCCATCCCGGGTATCAATTTAGAGGCATCGGCGTGATGAAAGGATGCGCTGATGGCTTTGACGGTAAGCGGCAGGGTCAGCAGCGCCAGCAGCGTCCAGACGGGCATTACCTGTACCGCCACCCAGGCAATTATCCAGACATACACGGCAATAGCAACTACCGAATAAAAAATGGCGGCTTTGTTCTTACCGATGGTAATTGGTATGGTCTTGCGGTCCGCAACCTTATCAGCTTCAACATCGGGGAATTCATTAAGCAGTAGAAGATTGTGTACGAGAAAAGCAGAGGGAATACAGGCTACCACTGCATGTGAGGTATAAGCCCCGGTCTGGATGAAATACATGCCCAGTATGGGTAACGCGCCCAGACCGGCGCCGGCCGCCCATTCCGGCCAGGGGCGTTTGAGTATAAAAGGGCTGTACAGGAATATGAAGAAAGAGGCAACCAAGAGCAGGGGCAGTAATTGCCAGCCCCGTATCACGGTAAAATATATGCCGATGGGTATCGCCAGCACTATCGCCATTATCCCCAGCCAGAGGACTTGGCGCGGTGTGAGTAGTTTGGCGGGGAGAATACCGCTGCCCCCGCTGAAAGGGGTACGTTTGGTAGCCTGGTCAATACCGCTGCGGAAATCGAAGTAATCATTGAGGATATTAACGCTAGCATGAGCGAGCACCAGCCCGATGCCGGCCAGCAGGGCATGCCAGATGGTCACATCGCCGTCATACCAGGCCGCGGTGGTACCCAGGAAAGCCAATATGAGAGAAAGAATCAGGAACTGGGGACGGGACTCCAGGAACCAGGTTTTTAATTTATTCAAAGTATCTCCTGAAATATCATTATACACCTATTTAGCTGATAATAAGAATAAACTTAAAGGTCCAGTTTAACCGGGCCTTTAGCTCCGGGAGCGGTAGGGCCATCGTAGGAAAACTCCTTGCCGTTCATGGTCTTGGTGAACTTGGGGGATAGGAGAATAGCATGAAACAGTATAGGCTTATCGATTTTCCTGAAGTTGAGTGGGCAATGCACCATGCCCCTGGGGATAAAGATAATCGTTGGTTTGTTGATTAGGTGATTTTCCTGCTCCTCACCGATGCAGAAGTCTATTTCCGCCTGAAAAGATTCAAATAAGTCCGGGAGTTTCCCGCCCAGGAAAATGAGGTATTCATCGACATCGTGGGTATGGGGTTCTCTTTCCAGGTAGATTGGCTCGACAAACAATTGCCAGCCCATGTTCATATTAGCTCCTGGAATCTGTCTGCCCCCCCTGAAATAGGCTTGCGGTCCCGCCACCGCTGATAGATTTGATGGCTCTTTAAAGTCGGTTAAAAATAGTTTATCGTATCTCGATTCAGTCACTGGTTAATCCCCCCTGATTTTACAAAATACGGATTAATATAAATTTACCTAATAATGAGGAATACTGTCAAACACAGAATTGGTGTAAAAAGATGAACCTTGATATCGTAACAGGTAGAGTTAGAATAATTAACAGGCAGTCATGTAATTATTAATTACATTATCATATAAATAACTGTTTTTAAGAAACAGAATCTCCCGGCACAAAGACGAACGGATTTTAATGAGTTTTACCAAAACGAAGCCTTAACTTCGTTAAAATTTGTCAACCTGCCGTTGTGCTCTGAAACCGCGTGAGATAAATCAAAAAAGCCGGTACTATTTATTCTTAAAGAAAGGCGACTGTTCGATATGCTTGTCTTTAAGAGCCAGGAAGGCTTCATCAAGGGCGATAACTTCCTGCTTGATTTTATCTTCAAGGCTGTCAAGATTTTCAGATACCTCTGATATTCTATCGGAAAGGGCATCGGCTCTTTTAGCTGCCTCGTCTCTTACTTTAGCAACGGCTGCTTCGGCGGCTTTTCTCGCTGCATCGGCGGCTCTTTCGCCGCTTTCTCTCGCCTGGTCGGCGGCGGCGCGTGAGTCTCTTACGGCAGCCTGGGCTAATTTTACTGCTTCCTCTACCTTATGAATGTAATTCTCCAGTTCATCGAGAATTACAGGAAGAGGTTTAGTCATTATTTTAGGCTGAATCTCTTCAGCTCCCGACGACGCATCAGTCGGTTTCTTGGGATTTTTGTTCATTAGAGTTTACTCCTTACAAAGAATACCCTTGGGTATTCTTCTTATATAACAGGTGTTATTATTTTATTCTATAAGTCCAGAGGAAGGACATTGCGGTGTTATGCAAGTCCTTCTCCGATTCGCTATTAAAAACCTTTATATATTCAACAATGACAACTTTTACGAAAGCTGATATAGTGCGCTGAGGGCTACAGCACCAAAAATAGCAGCCACAATTACAATTATTACGATAATGATAAATTCCCAGGAACCCAGTACTTTTTTCACCAGGGCTTTGGGCAGAGCTTCGGCGGCTTTGAGGCCGGCTTCTTCAGCGGCTCTTCCAGCAGCTTCGGCCGCGCTGACCGCCTTCTTAGATACTTCTTCTGCTCTAGCTACATGTTTTTCTGTTGACCGTCGAGCTTCTTCGGCAGCGGCTATGGCAGCTCTAGATACCTCTTCAGCACGCTTGGCGGATTCTTGAGCCGCCAACTTTGCCGCTTCGGCTTGCCTGGCTGCCTCTTCGCCCACGGATTTGGCGGCTGCTTCGGCAGCTTCCTTGGCAAGTCTCGAGGCTTCAGCGGCTTTTTTAGCTGCCTCATCGGCAGATTTTTGGGCTGACATCTTTGCTTCTTCAGCTTTTTTAGCAGATTCTTCAATGGCGGCTTTTGTGGCAGCTTCCGCTTTACGGGCAGCTTCCTGGGCGGCTTTTTCAGCGGCCAGTGAGGCTTTACGGGCGGCTTCCGCCGCAGCTTCAGCGGCTTTAGATAGAGCCTCGGCCTGCATCACCATCTGATGCAATGCCTGGGAGGCTGCTTCGAGCGCTTCGTCACCGGCAACATCGGCTTGCGCGGCTTTCTTACGCGTTTTATCGGCTGCCTGGAGACCTTGAGCGGCCGCCTCTTTAGCCTCTCTTCCGGCTTCTTCAACTCTTTCTGCAAGGCGACCGGTAACCAAGGTAGCTGCATCAAGCGCTTCATCACCGGCGATATCGGCGGCTTGTGCTTTTATCTGGGCGATATCGGCAGCCTGGTAGGCAGCTGCTGCCGAGCGTTTTGCTACTCGGCCGGTCTGTTCGGCTTTAACGGCTGTTTCCGCCGATAGTTTTTGAGTGAGATTGGTGCGAGCAGCTTTAGCATCTTTAGCGCCTTCATCCGCCTGCTTGCCGGCAACATTAGCTGCTTCAATGGCTTCCTGGACAGATTGAGTTGCCAGTATAGCTTTCTCTTGAGAACGAGCCGCGGTTTCTTCCGCAGCTCTCTGGGCGGCGGCGGTGGCTGCTTTGGCTGCTTGTTCCAGTTCTTCCATCTTTCGGATAGCGTCAGCGATAGTTTCTTCGGCGGTCTGCGTCGCTGCTTCAGCGGCTAATCGGGCGGCTTCGCTTGCCTCTATCGCTTTTCTGGCTGCATCTTCTGCTTTTTTAGTAGCATCAGAAGCTGCTTTCTGTGCGGATTTGGCTGCCGTTTCAGCGGCAGCTCTAGCTGCGTTGGCAGCTTCCTGCGCTTTTCTGGCGGCTTCTTCCGCGGCTTTTCGGAACGCTTCTACGGCAGCTTTAGCGCTGGCATCAGCTTCTTCGGCTTTCCGCATGGCGGCTTCCGCGGCTAATCGGGCGGCTTTGGCGGTGTCTTCGGCTTTCCGGGCGGCTTCCGCCGCAGCTTTAGTAGCAGTTTCGGCTGCCATCTGTCCCGCTTTTTTAGCCTCTTCGGCACGTCTCTCGGCATCGCCAGATGCCTTAGTAGCGGCTCCGGCGGCTTCTTTAGCCGCACGCGCCGCCTCTTCAGCTTTACGGGCGGCTTCTGCCGCAGCCCTGATATTTTCATCCATTTCATCTAGTATCTGGGGGAGCGGTTTGCTCATGATTTTAGGTGATTTGGGTGTCTTCGGTTCTGGTCCGGGGGCATTTTTAGCAACCATTTGCGGTCTCCTTTATTGCCTATTCTTAATACAAGGGCAGGATTTTACTGCCACGAAAGGCTCTAATGTTTAACCAACATGTATCAAATGCAACATGTGGACACAATGTATAATTATATACCCTTATTTTTAATATTTCCACAGTTTAACAGATAATTATAAATTTTTTTTTAATATACATATGATCTAATCAGGGGTTGCAATAGAAAAAGAAATATGGTATATATTATTATACATGTTTAATTAATTCATGAATAATCCTATCATGAATAATATCACTAGTTAATATATGATGTCAATATTTATTAAATAAATTATTAAGGAGAGCGAATCATGCCCGAATGGACTTTTATTACGAGACATGCCGTAGCCCTTAGTTTAATTTCAAAATATCCCCGCATTACAGCCCTCGACCTTGGAGCTCGAATGGGAATTACCGAAAGAGCGGTCCGTAAAATCATCGCCGATATTTCCGCTGCCGGTTATATCGGGAAGAAAAAAGAGGGTAGGGGAATGAAGTATACAATTAATCCTGGTTTATCTCTTCGGCAGGATTCACACCGGGAGGTTGCTATCGGTGATTTACTTGCCTCTCTCGGATGGAAAAGAAACCAGAAAAACGATTAATAAAACATCCTTCAAGTCGCATTTTTAACTAAAACCCATATATCGTTCTTCAAATCACTCATTAACATGATTTTCAGAAATTGCCCTTATGATGATATAATTCCATACGTATAGTTTTTTGTATATAGGTCATAGAGTAGATATAGGATATACCTGCAATGCCGGTGAGTTTTACAGATTTAACTAGCTTACAATCAAATCAACTTGTAGAGTCCATGGTAGAACCTGAATATCGGGCAAAGCAATTACGGAAATGGGTCTATCACAGCATGGCTCTTTCTTTTGATGAGATGACCGATTTGCCTCTGCCTTTCCGTGAGAGATTGAAAAACGAAGTACGGCTACACAGTCTGGAACCGGTCCAGTCTCTAACGGGAAAAGACGGAACTTTGAAAGTGCTTTTCAAGCTCATCAATGACAACACAATTGAATCAGCGTTGATGTTTTATGGAGAGGATAGGGGAGTAGAAAGGCGGACGGTTTGTGTTTCAACGCAGGTAGGTTGTGCCGTTAGTTGCCCCTTTTGTGCTACCGGTCAGCAGGGTTTCGAACGCAACTTAACGCCAGGTGAGATAATCGACCAGGTGCTTTATTTTGCGCGTTATCTCCGTGAGAAAGATGACAGGAACGGGAGCCCTCAAAAAAAGAAAGCCGAACATATATCTAATATCGTATTCATGGGCATGGGCGAGCCCCTGGCGAATTATGATAACCTCTGGCAGGCGATTGAAATGTTAAATTCGCCGGAGGGATTCGGCTTGGGGGCGCGCAACATGGTCATTTCTACTGCCGGACTGGTGCCGCAGATAAAACGACTGGCTGGTGAAAAATTGCAGGTAGGTCTGGCAGTATCGCTGCATGCCGCTGAAAATGAGTTAAGGAACAAACTCGTCCCTCTCAATAAAAAATATCCCCTGGAGGAGCTTATCCCTGCCTGCCGCGAATATAGCCGGTCGACGGGTCGCCGTTTGAGTTTTGAGTATATCCTCTTTAATGGTATAAACGATTCTATTACACAGGCGCGAGCCCTTGCTGTTCTCCTGAATGGATTAAAATGCCATGTAAATCTCATACCAGCTAATACTACGGATAACCCATCCTTCCAGCCACCGCCCGGTCGGATTATCCTGGCTTTTGAAAATGAACTCAAACGGTTAGGTATTAACGTAACATTGCGTGAGCGCCGTGGGCAGGATATAGATGCCGGCTGCGGCCAGTTGCGCAGTCGCTTCTTGAAAGACCCTGGTAATAGTCCCGGAAAATCTGCTATAAAAGGGAAAGTATAACCATGTCTCATGAAACGATTCTATGGATAGTATTTGCGGTATTGGTGCCGACGGTACTGGTTCTGGACCTGGGAGTATTCCAGCGTAAAGCGCATACCATCAAGACCAAGGAAGCACTGCTGATGACAGCAGCTTATGTCTCGCTGGCTTTAGTATTCGCCGTCGTTGTTTATTTTTTACTGGGGCGTGATAGAGCGTTCACTTTTCTTACCGGTTACATCGTAGAGTTATCACTTAGCATGGATAACCTGTTTGTATTCATATTGATATTTACAACATTCGCTGTGCCTTCGGAACACCGGCACCGGGTACTTTTCTGGGGTATCATCGGCGCGGTTATTACGCGTGGCATTTTCATTGCTACCGGCCTGACGATTATCGAAAAGCTTGAATGGGTGATTTACATCTTCGGCGCTTTCCTGGTCTATACCGGTATAAAAATTGCTGCCAAAAGGGATGGGGAGGTAGACCCTAAGAAAAACATCTTTTTCAAACTTGGCTGCAAGTATCTGCCGATGACCGATACCTACCATGAAGGTAAGTTCTTTATCAGGGAGAAGGGGCATTTACTTGCCACGCCGCTGCTCCTTGTGCTTATTGTCATCGAGACGACAGATATAGTGTTTGCCGTGGACTCTATCCCCGCTATCCTGTCAATAACTCTCGACTCATTTATTGTGTATAGTTCCAATATTTTTGCTATTCTCGGATTACGTGCGCTGTTTTTTGCCCTGGTCGGTATGACCAATAAGCTGGCGTATCTTAGTTATGGTCTGGCGGCAATCCTGACGCTTTTAGGTATCAAGATGCTAGGTTCTAAATTTTTCCATGTTCCCGTTTATGCGTCTCTGGGTGCTGTGGTGGGGATATTGCTGATTGCTGCCCTGGCATCATTTTTATGGCCGCCCAAGAAGGGTTTACTGCAAAAGGAATCCGGGGACGATGCCGAAAAATGAAGCAACTTA
>MGMT01000079.1 GCA_001796525.1 Chloroflexi bacterium RBG_13_51_52
AACCTGTATCTGTTTGACAAAAACCGTAATTGGAGTATAATGACTCTGCCCTGAAACTCCTATTGATGACTCTTTCATGCCATAGGTAAATGGTGAATCTTACCTGAATTAACTTGTAGCAGGAGGATAAAATGTTTGGGTCGGAGACTCTGGAAGTTGCTATCGGCTTGGTACTGGTCTATTTCATCATGAGTCTTTTATGTTCCACGGTCACTGAATTGATAACGCGTTGGTTGTCTTTACGCGCCAGGACTCTCAAGGATGGTATATTAAAACTGATAAACGGTGATCAAAATTTGTATCAAGTAATATCAGAAAACCCTCTGTTTAAAGGATTATCTCCCAAAGATCCAAAGAATCCGAGAGATCCTAATAATCCAAAAGATCCGGAGAAGGAACATTGGTGGGATTTGATAAAGATAGTTAAATGGCACATTTTCAAGAAAAATCATTATGGCCCCTCGGAATTGCCCCCGGCTACATTTGCCCAGATAATCATCGATACTGTGATGGATGCCGGAAAAAAACCCGGTTCCGGCTACACGGCGGTGGCTTCTTCTGTAAATGATATAAGAAAAACCGATGAAGAAAAAGGTGAGTCAAAGTCCCTGCTCACAGAATCCTTCAAGGTGATTGAAACTCTGGAAAATAACCTGGTTTTAACAGATACTGGATCTGGCATTTTAGATAAAACCCCGAATTATACCGATATTGTTCCCATTATTTCAAATGAAAACAAGCTGGTGCTCAAGTCACTCCTGGCTGCGGCTAAAACCAAGGTGAACACTTGGGATGGCGCCATAACGGAGTTCCGTGCTTCCCTGGAAAAATGGTTCGATGATTCCCAGCAGCGGGTAACGGGGTGGTACAAGCGTAAAACGCAACTCATTGTCCTGTGCCTGGCGGTTGTTATTTGCTTTGGTCTTAATGTCGATTCAATCGGCATTGCCAAGAGCCTTTTCAGCGACCCCGCGCTGCGTGACACGGTAGTCGCTGCCGCCGAGGCTCAGGTGGAACAATCAGTTGCTGAAAACGTCTCTGCAAATGCGACATATACCGAACTCCGCGCACAATTGGACTCGCTCAATCTACCCATCGGCTGGACCACGGAAACGGGAGACCGTAACAGGAGACCTGATGATTTCCCGGGATGGCTTGTTAAAATCATTGGGATATTTATCACGGCTTTTGCCGTGACTCTGGGAGCTCCTTTCTGGTTCGACCTGCTTAGTAAGCTCGTAAATCTACGCGCTGCCGGGAAGAAACCGGAAAAGACGTAAGAAACGACATCAGGCGGCGGGTAGCCGTATAGAATCTGTCGTTTCTTACATGGAAAACAGGAATCATTATTCCAGCCGGGTGAAGTGCAGCTGGCGTTTTTTAGGGGATAAAAGGCCGGGGAAGAACTAAGTACCCCCAAGCGGATTCGAACCGCTGTTGCCGGCGTGAAAGGCCGGTGTCCTAGGCCTCTAGACGATGGGGGCGTACCTGAGTAGTATATCAGAAAACGTCTCGACTGGACAACGATACTATTTATCTGCCGCGGCTGCCTCCAGCTTGTCTCGTACGTGCCTCTGATGTAAAATAATATATAGTGGTTGATTTTCCGTGAGGTGACATAACATGCCCATTTACGAATACGAATGCATACACTGCCACCATCGCTTCGAGATAAAGCAGGGTTTTCACGATAAACCCCAGGCGGCATGCCCGCAGTGTCAAAAGAAAGCCAAACGCGTTTTCCACCCCTCCCCGATCATTTTTAAGGGAAAAGGTTTTTACGTCACGGACCATCGCAAAAGCGGTGATTCTTCAGCAAGCAAAGAGACCCCGGATTCCTCTAAAACAAAAACGGAAACGAAGAAGAGTACGGATTGAAAGCGCTGCTGCAGCGGGTCAGTCGAGCCTCGGTTACCGTCGACGGTGAAGAGGTGGGGAGAATAGGGCAGGGGCTGGTGGTGTTGCTGGGGGTGGCTGTTGGTGATACGGAAAAAGACGCGCAGTATCTTGTCCCGAAAATCGTCAACCTGCGTGTTTTTGCCGATGCCCAGAGCAAGTTCAATCTATCTGCCCTTGACGTGAAAGGCGAACTCCTTTTTGTGAGTCAGTTTACCCTTCTCGCTGATGCCCGCAAAGGGCGCCGTCCTTCTTTCGTGGAAGCTGCCCCGCCGGAGCAGGCTGAAGCGTTATTCAATTACGCAGTCGGGCTGGCGCGGGAAAGCGGTCTCAAGGTCGCTACCGGGCGTTTTCAGCAGCACATGCAGGTGGAAATCTTTAACGATGGTCCCGTAACCGTTATGCTGGATAGCCGCGATAAGCTCGGCTGAATGACCCCCGGAAATTAAATCAGCTTCAGTGTTTGCGACTCCATTTCGAGGCTGATATCCAGTGCTTTATATGAGTGGGTAAGCGCCCCTATTGAAATCATGTCAACTCCGGTCATAGCAACCTGGCGGACGTTTGCCAGCGTGATATTCCCCGATGCCTCGATTTTCGCCTTCCCCGCCGCCTTTTCCACCGCCTGCCGCATATCTTTAACGTTCATGTTGTCCAGCATGATGATATCCGCCCCGGCCTCTAAGGCTTCCCCCGCTTCCTTAACACTGTTTACTTCTGCCTCAATGGTAATGCCAGCGGGCGCGTTTTTTCGCGCTTTTAAAATGATGTCTTTAAGGCTCATTCCCATTGCCCGCAGCGCGGCTATGTGATTGTCTTTGATTAACACGGCGTCGCCCAGGTGCATCCGGTGGTTCTGACCCCCGCCCATCCGCACCGCGTATTTTTCCAGTGCCCGCAGTCCCGGTGTGGTCTTGCGCGTGTCGTAAATTTTTGCGTCGGTCCCTTTGACTTTGGCTGCGTATTCTGCCGTCAGCGAGGCGATGCCGCTTAACCGTTGCAGGAAATTCAGTGCGGTGCGTTCTGCTTCGAGGATGCTGATAACGCTGCCTTCTATTGTGGCGGAGATGTCCCCCGGCTTTATTGCCGTCCCGTCTTTAATCAGAATATCGACCTGTAGCATGGGGTCGATATGCGTAAAGACCCGTTTCGCTATCTCGATGCCGGCCAGGACGCCCTTTTCTTTCACCAGCAGTGTTGCCTTGCCCGTCAGGTCGACCGGTATCAGTGCCTCGCTGGTAACGTCGCCGCGTCCGGAGTCTTCCTCTAACGCTGCCTCGATAATGGCGTCAATCTGTTTTTCCGTCGGCTGGCTTGTACTCACCTTTGTGTTTCGTCGCGCCTCAACGCTACGCTGCCTTTATTGACCCTCATCGTCGTGCCGGACTCTACTTTAATAACCACGCTGTCCTCACTCACGCTCTCGACGGTTCCGTAAATGCCTCCGGCAGTGATGATTCTATCGCCCTTTTGTATGCCCTGCATCATCTCTTGATGTTCTTTCTGCCGCTTGCGCTGCGGTCTTATCATCACGAAGTAGAACATGGCGAAGATAACCACCAGGAAGAGCAGCATCGGCCAGAGGCTTTCGAAGGTGCTTTGTTCTGTGGCAGCGCCGGTGGTGTTATCGGTTCCGCCGGAGGTTGTCGTGCCAAGGCAGCTGGCGCTTAACAGCAGGACCGCTATAATCAGTCCCGCGATGATTCCTGTTTTTATCGTTTTATTCATTATTCCTCCATCTTTACGTTGACCGACTCTGTTTTACCCTGCAGCGACCACGGGCTTGTCTTTTCGATTTTTATTTTTACCAGTTGCCCGTAATAGTCCCTGTTACTGCTGAAAAATACCAGCTTGTCCGTGCGCGTCCGGCCGTACCATTTCTCCCCCTTTTTCCCCTCCACCAGTATTTCCGATGCCTCGCCCATCAGACGGGCGTTGATTACGCTTTGGACGCCCTCCTGGAGTTTTTCTATTTTATTCAGCCTTTCCTTTTTCTCGTCGGGCGATGTGTCGTCCTCGTACTCGCGGGCGGCTGCCGTGCCCGCCCTGGGTGAATAGGCAGCTACATGAACTGTATCAAACTTTATCTCGGAGAGCAAGTCTAACGTCTCTTTAAACTGCCCTTCGCTTTCCCCCGGAAACCCCACGATTACATCGGTGCTGATGGCGATATCCGGGACTTTTTCTCTTATCTGCCGCACCAGTCGGCGGTATTGTTCCACCGTGTAGCCGCGTTTCATTGCTTTAAGGACTTCATCGCTGCCTGCCTGCACCGGCAGGTTTACCTGCTCGCAGACCTTGTCCAGTCTGGCTATATCTTTGATAAGTTTTAAACTCATGTCCTTGGGGTGATTGGTCAGGAAGCGCAGCCTCTTCACCCCCTCGATTTCGTTCAACTCGGTGAGCAGGTCGGCAAGGTCCGGCTTGCCCTTGAGGTCGTGCCCGTAGGAGTCCACGTTCTGTCCCAGCAGGATGACCTCTTTAGCCCCCCGCCGCGCCAGCTCCTTCACCTCGCAGACTACTTCTTCCATGGGCTTGCTTCTCTCCCGACCTCTCCGGTAGGGGACGATGCAGTAGGAGCAGAAGTTATCGCACCCCTGGCTGATGGGAACGTAAACGCTGGGCGCCGGTTTTTTCGGCAGCGACGACTCTTTCGCTTTTTCCAGCCACGGCGGATATTCCCCCGCTTTAAAAAAATGGTCGATAAACTGATAGCTTTTATGCAAGTGACTGGTATCGGAATCGACCATGCAGCCGGTAAGTGCCAGCAGCGTATCCGGTCTCTCTTTTTTCAGGTGCTTGAGGTCGTGCAGCTTGTTAATCACCCTATTCTCGGCGCTCTGCCGCACCACGCAGCTGTTCAACACGATAAGGTCGGCATCGTTAATGCTTTTTGCCTCCCCGTAACCCAGCTCCTCGAAGCGGGCGGCAATCCGCTCTGATTCCGCCTTGTTCATCTGGCACCCGATTGTCCAGATATGATATTTAGGCATCTCATAATCCCCTGAAAAAATTACCCCCTGCTGGGGGATAAAGTGTACATATTTGTTGTATGGCGGAGGGGGAGGGATTCGAACCCTCGTCCCCAGTTACCCAGGGAAAGCGCTTAGCAGGCGCCCGCACTAGACCACTATGCGACCCCTCCCCTAGCTGTGTTTATGCAGGAATTTAGACTATTTTATGATAGCACAACGCCCAATTCGTCTCAATGCTGATGTAATGCTTGTCGGAAGATTAACTGGATATAACAAACTTGATAGTTATATTCAGGGGGAATCTACACTATAGCTGTTTTTTTTCTATACCCATACCGTCGCGGCGATGATTCCCAGTATTCCCAGTACTATCCCTAATATGCCGCCTATCACGTTAATGGTACGCGTACGGCTCATCCTTTCAGCTGTTTCAGCGCTTATCCATTTACCTGTCATTCCCCTGTATAAATAGAATATCCCCAGGATTGCCAGAATGATACCTAAAATTAGTCCGACAACACTCATGTTTCCCCCTTTCTATGCTACACTGTTTCGTTATTTATATCGTTGCGCCGCCCCGGTTATCTCCCCCAGCTTCTTTATCCCCTCTTTTTCCATGAACCCCCTGATGCCTTCCAGCACGTCCAGTGAAGCCTGTGGATTACTGAAAGTCGCCGATCCCACCTGTACCGCGCTCGCCCCCGCCATGATGAACTCCAGCGCGTCCTGTGCCGTCGCGATACCCCCGCACCCTATCACCGGAACCTTAACCGACCCCGCTACCTCGTAAACTAATGCTAAAGCCAGCGGCTTTATCGCCGGTCCTGATAGCCCTCCGGTAATGCCTGCTATTACCGGTTTTCTCTTGATTGTATCTATCGCCATGCCTTTATAGCTGTTGATGAGCGATACCGCGTCCGCGCCGGCATCTGCCACCGCTTTAGCCACTCCGATAACGTCAGACGCATTCGGAGTAAGCTTTACTATTATCGGCAGTGACGTCGCCCCCCTCACCGCTTTCGTTACCTCCGCTGCCGCGCCCGCGTCTGCCCCGAAAGCCGCCCCTCCCGCGTTAACGTTGGGACAGCTGATATTCACCTCGATGCCGCTTACCCCTTTTACTCCATCCAGTTCCCCGGCTAGCTCCCTGTATTCTTCTACCGTATCCCCGGCGATGTTAACGATAACCGGCACCCGCCACCCCGCCCATATCGGCGCTTTTTCTTTAATAACCGCTTTCACCCCGATATTTTGCAGCCCTATCGAGTTGATAACGCCGGAAGCCGTTTCCACCAGTCGCGGCTGCGGGTTCCCCTCTCTCGGTTTCAGGGTCGTGCCCTTGCAGATGATAGCCCCCAGCCTTTGAATGTCGAAAAGCTGGCTGTACTCCGTCCCGTACCCGAATGTACCGGAGGCTGTCATCACGGGATTTACCAGGAGCAGCCCCTTTTTATTTTTCGGAGCTAATTGGACAGATAAGTCTGGTGGCACTAAAATACCCTTCCTTTTTCTAATTCTTTCAGAAAGCTTACCAGACTATCTTTTGCGTTGCAAGTGATGCAAACAGTTCAAAAATCTTATTTGGGGGTAATCCCTTAATCACAAGTGGTAGAACCATGCTGTTCCGGGGAATATGTAAACTGTATGGTATTAAAAAGAGGAATAAAAATGTCTGCAGTTCTAACTTTTACCCGCGAATCGATGCTTGGTTTTAAAGCCCGGAAGCTGCGTATTGCCGAACATATCACCCAGCGGGAACTCGCTGATATGGCTGGTGTTCCCTTGGATTCCGTTGACCTCTTCGAGCATAATCTGCCCATGCCTCTGGATTACAAGCGACGTATTCTCAAGGTATTGTGGGCTGAAAAAACCAAGGGGTGACGCTTATCGCGCCACCCCTTTATTTCAACTTCTATTTAGTCTTTCTTTATTAAGTGTTTTTTCTTTAAGCCGTCTTTAGTGCAGGTTCACAAACGCGCTTAACCTGCCCGGGATTATCCGTTCGAAGACGAGCACTGGTCCTTCAGCGGGTTTTATCTCTAATGAGAACCTGTCGTAAGCCCCGAGGGTGACATTGCCCGTGGTCGGTATTTCTACGTCCAGTTGGAATAATTCTGTCGGGTCAAGGATATTATCGGCATTAACCGTGGCCAATTTTGTTATTGTCCAGTTCATTGACGGCACAAGGTTATCGTAGTCACTGTATGAGATTATCAGAATGCTGGTGTTCTCTGAAGTCGGGTTGAAATCCACCGGGCTGCCCGCTGCCGGGATGCCCACGCAGAAATAGATATGAGTAACTAACCCGGCCTCCATTTTCGCAATGACATTACCCTTTATTTCCAGCACGCTCATTGTAGATTGCAGACCGGCGTTCATGGCTTCCTTGGTTTTTTGCGATGAAAATAGACCTGCAGAAAGTACCACGTAGGCGAACACTGAAGCAACGATAACGAATGCTATCAGGATGATAGCTGTCTCCAGGCCGGTGATACCTTCCTGTCTATCTTTTAATCTCTTCAATAACTTCTTCCACATTTTAGCGACCTCCTCTTCTTGAAAGAGTTAGACCACTGCTTTTGCAGTGATAATCTATCTGGTTTATTTTCTCCCGTTTATTCATTTGGTAACGTATCTAGAATAACAGCAGGGTGGTAACTAACACATAAAAATAACGGGCTGTCATATAAACATTTCGTTACAGTTATGCAAAGTTTATATAGGACTAATGGAATAAATGGATAGGAATAAGGTCTTGGGGATGTTTATAAACAAAGGGTTGACATTATAGTTTATTTATGAATTTTACGGCAGGGAAAATTCCCTTCAGAAGGTTCGCTGCCGGTTCTTCTTCCCGGATTCAGGCAGCACTGCCGGCATAAGGGACTTGTCCTGCAGACTTCTTTAGCCAGGCGTACCAGCAGCGCGTGATATTCGTTGAATAACGTTGTGTCGGCTGGCAGGTTCGCCATGAAAAGCCTCTGGAGAGCTGTATAGCTGTTGATATTGGGGGCAAGTCCCAGCCGGTTCACAATGCGGCGTGTATAAGCGTCTATCACGAAGATAGGCTTGTTCCCTGCGTATAGTATTATGGAATCGGCCGTCTCTTCGCCAATGCCGTAAACGTTTAAGAGTTGCCTGCGTAGCTCTTCTATGTCTTGAGCAAAAAGCCTGTCCAGGTCGTCGCTGTATTGCTCCCCCAGCCACCCCGCAAAAGCCTTTAGCTTGCGCGCTTTGGTATTGTAATATCCGCAGGGGTGAATCAGCATCGCCAGTTTGTCTTGGGACATCCGGCGTATCGTTCCCGGCGAGAGCGCCCCGGCTTGCTTGAGGTTTTCGATAGCTTTCTCGACGTTCGTCCAGGCAGCCGACTGCGTTAGTATTGCGCCTGTAATTACCTCGAAGCGTGTCCTGGCAGGCCACCAGTGCTGCGGCCCGTATTCGGAAAATAGACGCGGGTAAATATTCAGGAGAGCCCGCTTTACCTCTTTTTCATCCATGGCGGCACTCTGGCGTCTTTCACCGCGTCGATTCCCGGTATATACGGCTTGATATCTATTACCGGCGTCCCGTCCATGGCGTCCAGCCCCTGCACCTTCAAAACGTTTTTCCGGCGTTCCAGCAGCTTAACGGTAGTTTTTCCCAGCGGATTAGGGCGGTCCGGCGAGCGGCTGGCAAAAACACCCACCGGTGTTGGCTCCGCCCGGAACCTGGGGCGCACTTTCAGCGGGAACGGCAGGCGCGAATTGTGTATAAAGTAGATAATGATAAGATGGGAAAAGTCCTCGATATTGTCCAGCCCTTCGGTGAGTTCGGGGTCGAGGATGATTTCGGAGATGATATCCCGGGTATCGTGCCGGTCGCGTTCTTTTATCTCGTTGTGCACCGTGCCGATGGCTTTAAATTTGATTTCCGGTGATTCCTTACTCATTTCAATACCACAAATATCATCTTTAATTCAAAAGAAGAAGGAGACCGTAAGAAATTATCGGTCTCCTTATCAATTTCCGTTGCTATTCCAGCGGTGTTAGCGTTAGCAGTTTCTTCGCAATCCCCGGGTACTTGGCTATAAATATCAGTTCGTCTTCAACCAGCGGGTTCTGCGATTCTACGTTGGCGTACCTTACCAGTTCTAAGATTTCATTGGCTCTTTCCCGGTCCGGGAATTTTATCGGTACCGGCAGCCGACTCATCACGTGGCTGAACCCGGAAATGCCTCCGTACTCGCCGGTGCTGATTTCACGTCCCGTTTCAACGAATTCGGGGTCGCCGCGGCCCAGTTCCTCGAAGTTGTATAACTCGTAGTTTTCCGGGTCTTTCAGCACTCCATCGGCGTGTATGCCGGACTCGTGTGCGAAGGCGTTGGCGCCCAGGCCTGGCTGGTTGATGGGAATCGGCACGCCGAAGGCGTAGCTCGCAAACTTGCCTATTTTCCAGGCCATGCTCAGCTTTATTTGCCCTCCAAGTGTGTATTTCTTGGCGATATCTTTTGACTTTAAACTTGCCAGGATAATCGCCAGCAGGTCGGCGTTACCGGCTCTCTCGCCGATTCCGTTGACCGTGGTATTAATGTACGCGTCCTGCCCGCCGTCGATAACGCCCATCGCGCCCGCCATCGAGTTTGCCACGGCCATGCCCAGGTCGTTGTGGCAGTGCAGCTCGATGGGTATCCCCACTTTTTCCGCCAGGATGCGGCCGCTATTGTAGATGCTGAACGGATTATCATAACCCAGCGTATCGCAGTAACGGAGCCTTTGAGCGCCGTGCTCTTTAGCCGCTAATCCGAACTCGACTAAGTAGTTGATGTCCGTTCTTGAAGCGTCCTCGGCATTAACCCCGATGGACTCCGGGTCGCGGGCTCGGGTCGCATCTACCGCGTCGGTCATGTCTTTGATGATATCGTCGCGCGTCTTTCGACCCTGGAATTTACCGTTAATCATCTGGTCGGATGTAGATATGGATAGGTTTAAATGTTTGATTTTCGGGATGTTGCGGTAGGTTAGCTCTACATCGCCGCGAATAGCTCTAATCCAGCCGCCCAGCCGCAGCGGTTTGATAACGCCTATCTCTGCCAGTTCCAGGTTGGCGTTGAGGTAATTGATTTCATGCCTGGTGGTAGGGAACCCGAATTCGCTCTGGAACACTCCCATTTCGTTAAGGTATATGTTGATCATGGTCTTTTCTATCTTGGAAAGACCTAGCCTGGCGGTCTGCACGCCGTCACGGTTGGTTACATCTATTAAATATATCTTGGGCATGTGGACCTCCCCTCCGGATGACTATCCTCGTAGTATAGTCCCGATTCCATATTATCATAAGGTAATTATGACGGACAATCAAATATACTGGTAAAACAATAGAAAAATACCACCCCCTTTCCCCCGTTTGACACTCCTCCTGCCCAATGGTAAATTTAATCCAATGAATGTCGGCGTCGCCAGGGTCAGCCTGCGTATCCCGGAAAATATGGACCTCAAGGGAAAGCGCCAGGTCTTGAAGTCTATCATCGGTCGTGTTAAGTCCCGCTTTGATGTCGCCGTCGCTGAAGTCGACGATAACGATAGCTGGCAACTTGCTGTTATCGGCATCTGCTGCATCAGTAATAACAAGCGCCATAGCAATGAGGTTCTCTCTAAAGTTGTGTCCTTTATCGAAAAAAGCCGCTTCGATATAGAGTTCCTCGACTATTCTATCGAGATTATAGATATATAAGGTAATTATTCATGGAAATCCAGGCTTTCCTCAACCATATCCGCTCGCGGACCGGCTATGAAAACCAAATTGCTCATATCGAGCATATTGCCCCCCGCCGCCCCTCCTACGGCAAACTGGACGAGCCTTTGGACCCCGCCCTGCAGGACTGCCTTGATACTCACGGTTTCTCCCGTCTTTATTCGCATCAGGCTCTGGCGGTGAACCACGTCCGCGCCGGTAAAAACGTTATCATCGCCACTTCCAGCGCCAGCGGCAAGAGCCTCGTCTATAACATCGCCGTCTTGCAGTCTGTTCTTACCGACCCCTCCACCCGCGCCCTTTATCTTTTCCCCACCAAAGCGCTCGCCCAGG
>MGMT01000080.1:0-3681 GCA_001796525.1 Chloroflexi bacterium RBG_13_51_52
CCTTGTCAGGCGTAGTCGAGATGGGCGATAAGGTGCTCATCCAGAACCAGGACGGCAAGATAGAGCAATTTGCTATTGTAGGTAGTGCTGAGGCCAGTCCTGTTGAGGGCAAGATTTCCAACGAATCACCGGTGGGAAAGGCCCTGCTGGGTAAGAAAATTGGCGATGAAGTTGAGGTTGCAACCCCAGCTGGAGTACTCAAGTTCCTGATAATGGATGTAAGTTAACTATTTCCCCATGAGATTAACTCAGAAAAATCTTCCTTTTTTCTGGATGCGGGGCACCACCAAATTGGAGAGGTAGTGGAGTACAAAGGAACATCGAGTTTTTCAAGGGATATTAAATATTTATGGCAAGATTAAAGCACATTGCCCAACAGCGCCAGGAAAAACTAGCCAAAATCAGAGGACAAGGAATAAACCCGTACCCTCACTCATATCACCGCAGCCACACTACCCAAGAAGCAGTAGCCCTTTATGAGCAAATAGAATCAAGCCCACAGACTACCCAGAATACAGAATTGAGCCTCGCCGGCCGAATTACAGCCATTCGCTTCATGGGGAAGATTGCTTTCTTCGATATTCATGACAGCTCAGGCAAAATCCAAGCTTTTTTTAGCTGTAACCTCCTTGGTAATGAAAGATATGAGTTTCTTCATGAAATCGATATCGGTGACATAATCGGTGCCAAGGGCAAGCTTTTTAGAACTAAAACCGGTGAAATCAGTCTTGAGGTAAACGATTTCACCCTGCTAGCCAAATCTCTCCAGCCATTGCCTGAGAAATGGCACGGACTGGTTGATGTTGAAAAACGTTACCGTCAACGTTATTTAGACCTAATCTCCAACGAAGAAACCAAGCCTATTTTCAAACTGCGGAGTCAGCTCATCTCGGCTTCGAGACAATTCCTAAACGAGCGGGAATTTATCGAGGTGGAAACACCAGTATTACAGCCAGTGGCAGGAGGGGCTCTGGCCCGACGCTTCAAAACGCACCATCAAGCCCTAGACCAAGAATTATACCTTCGCATTGCGTTGGAGCTTTATCTCAAACGGCTAATAATAGGCGGATTCGATAAAGTCTACGAGATCGGCCGTGTATTCCGTAATGAAGGCATATCTACCAGACATAACCCTGAATTCACCATGGTGGAAATATACGAAGCCTATACCGACTACAATGATATGATGAAGCTGGTTGAAGATATGCTAAGCTACATTGCCAAGAAAGTTATAGGAAAGACTGAAATTAAGTTCGGTGAAGAACTTATTAACCTGGCACCTCCGTGGCAACGAATCTACCTGCGCGAGGCAATCAAAGAACGTTGTGGCATCGACTTCGAGGACTATCCCGATGCTGACTCACTGCGGATTAGAATGAAACAACTGGGGCTACAAATTGATCCCAACAAGGACAGGGGCAGGCTGGTAGATGAGCTTATCTCCACGTTTGTCGAGCCTAGTCTGACGCAACCCACCTTTCTGTTAGATTATCCAATAGACATGTCACCTCTGGCTAAGAAGAAGCGAGACAATGAACGCCTGGTGGAGCGCTTTGAGGGTTTTATCGGCGGCATGGAAATCGCCAATGCCTTCACCGAGCTTAATGACCCGTTGGAACAAAGAGAGCGCTTCCACCAGCAAAGAGCTACACAGCCCACCGAACTCATGCCAGCTAAACCAGGTGACGAAGAGCCGGAAGCCGAAGCCATTGACGAGGACTTTCTCCAAGCTCTAGAATACGGTATGCCGCCCACCGGTGGACTAGGCATAGGCATAGACCGTCTGGTAATGTTATTTGCTGACAAGCAATCAATACGTGAGATTATCCTGTTCCCTCAATTAAAAGTGAAATAATAAAAAGCTAAGCCACCATGCTGGACATCAAGTTAATCCGTGACAATCCTGACTTAGTCCGCCAGGCCTTTGAAAAGCGGGGTGAGAGCGCTCCACTTGATCAAATCATAAACCTCGATGAGCAACGTCGCCGGCTTCTCCACGAGATGGAAACACTCCGAGCCCAGCGTAATGAAGTTAGCAAAGAATTAGGCAAGATAGCGGACAAGCCACCTCAGTTAATTGCCGACATGCGCAAACTCGGTGAAAGGGTAACTTACCTGGAAGCAGAAATATGCCGAGTCGAATCTGAACTCGAAGACCTTCTACTGCGATTGCCTAACATCCCGGCGGCTGATGTGCCTGTTGGTAAAGATGCACAGGATAACATAACAGTGCGCTCCCGGGGTGAGCCAGCACAATTTTCTTTCACGCCATTACCCCATTGGGAACTAGGGGAAAAACTAGATATCATTGATTTCCAGCGTGGTGCCAAACTTTCTGGCAGTCGTTTTTATGTGCTTAAAGGCCATGGGGCTCGCTTGCAACGAGCACTCATCAATTTCATGCTTGACCTGCACATAAAGGAGCACGGCTACACAGAAATATACCCACCTTTCATGGTGAAGCGTGAATGCATGGTTGGCTCAAGCAATCTGCCTAAGTTTGCTGATAACCTGTACCATGATGAAGTCGACGATTTCTGGTTTGTGCCCACTGCTGAAGTACCTTTGACCAACATGCACCGTGACGAAATACTGCCGCCGGGCACTCTGCCTCTTTATTATGTAGCTTATACCGCATGCTTCCGCCGCGAGAAGATGGCAGCGGGCAAGGACACCAGAGGTATCAAAAGAGGTCACCAATTTGACAAAGTTGAGTTATACAAGTTCACCGAGCCAGAAAATTCCGACCAGGAACTAGACAGACTGGTGAAGGATGCTGAAGATGTATGCGGCCACCTCGGCATACCCTATCGCGTAGTACAGCTATGTACTGGCGACCTGGGTTTTGCCGCAATTAAATCATTCGATATCGAGATGTGGGCTCCCGGTTGCGAGGAATGGCTGGAGGTCAGCTCATGTAGCAATTGCGGTGACTTCCAAGCCAGGCGTGCAAATATTCGCTACCGCCCAGAGCCCAAAGCTAAACCCAGCTTCCTTAACACACTTAACGGCTCGGGATTAGCCTTGCCCCGGGTATTCATTGCACTGCTAGAGAACTACCAGCAAGCCGATGGCACAATAAAAGTGCCCGAAGTACTTAAACCGTATATGGGAACAGAGGTAATTAAGAGGAGCTGAAACCTATGCAACACGATTCCAAGCCTCGCTACGCTTGCCCCCAATGCGCAACTAAAATGCACGACCAATTTGGAAGCTGCCCGAAGTGCGGCTTCATTGGCGGCATGGAGCACAAAGATATGTATCTCCGAGGGACAAATTCAGCAGGCAAACCAATAGTAGTTGACCCGCCAACAGTACAGCAAGATACCACAAAGCATAAGCAAACAGAAACCTCAGGTACGATGCCACGATACACATGCCCCCGCTGTAGCGCCAAGACCAGCAAAGCACATGGACGCTGCCCAAATCACCGCAGCTGTGGTTACGTTGGCCCTATGCAGACCAGTGCCATTGGTAAACCGAAGTCAAAATAACAGCCACGAGCTACTTCCCGCTATCAATGTCATATTAACAGACAGATCCGTAACAATAAACGATTTCATTTTTATTGCCCTGCATGTATAATCTAGGGAAGGCATGTCGTCCTAATTAACTGAGAATAGAAAAGTAGCACATTAAAGAGAGATGCCAAATCAATACGTGATGAGGACTGCGTGCAAA
>MGMT01000080.1:3752-7189 GCA_001796525.1 Chloroflexi bacterium RBG_13_51_52
CATTCACAAAGATTGCCCAAGCTGTGGCTTTCTCGGGGCTAAATACAGACCAGTAAGAGCTACACCCACAGGCGCTTCAACGGCAGCAGCAAGTCCTACTGCATCGGCAAGTCCATTTCTAGACAAAAAACCTTTTGCACCACCAAAGAAAAAAAACGTCGTGCCGGCAAGAAGTCCGTTTCTAAAAGAAATTTTAAAGGCTGAGCGAAGAGAATGGGAATTCCCATCGTTGAGGCGTTTTGTCAGACCAGTCCTGGCTAGTTTGCTGGTTGGCATTGTGCTCAGCGGCCTGGTCATGGGAGGCATCTACGTCGCACGATTAATTAGCCAAAGCGTTGAACCTGGAACTAATCCACACATCCCACCTCTCACTTCATCCAAAACCTACACCCTGAGTACAAATGTGGTTCCTGCAGCAGCCGGTGACATTAAGATAGTATCTCCCTCCCCCAGCAATGGGACATTTGAACCCGGCAGCGAAATCACGCTGACGGCTATTCCTGACGACTGCTACACATTTAGCTATTGGGATGGTGCTTCAGGTTCGTCGGAGACTGCCACCATTACCATGGATTCGGATAAAAGCGTCACCGCACATTTCCAGCTTAAAGACAAAACGCCACCAGTCATCTCAGAGGTCAAGATTACCAGCTATTCGGATATAAGCGCTACTGTAACCTGGTTAACCGACAAGCCCGCCACGAGTCAAGTAGAATATGGGAAAACAAAAGACTACGGCATTAGCACAACATCCGATGGTGAATTAACCACCAGCCACAAAGTCCGGCTAAGAGCACTGGAGCCCGGGACAACTTACCATCTAATGGTGAAATCGATTGACAAATGCGGAGGCGAAATCACCAAGACAAAAATGTTGGCAACCCTACGCAAAATATCCGTTGGCACCCGTGTCGGTGAACGCGCTCCTGATTTCACCCTGCCATACTACCACGACGATAATCCGGAATCACCCAATAAACGAGGCAAGACTGAGACTCTAAGCGAATACATAGGGAAGAAAAAGATTCTGCTTAACTGCTGGAATACCTTCTGCGGAGCCTGTATAGGCGAATTCCCTATTATCCGGGAGGTTTACGAAGACGAAGAATTGGCTGATAGGAATTCGGAGTATTCCGATTTCGCTGTAATCACCGTATGCATTGACATCGAGATTAACGAAGCACCAGAACGTATTGAAAAACTCCAGACAAAATATATCGAAGAAATAGACGACCGTAGCGGTGAAAAAATAGGGCTTTTCACATTCCCCATCCTGCTCGATGTTAAGGGTGAAGTCAAGAAGGATTACAACGTCTGGACCATACCCGAAACAGTCTTCATCGATTCAGACGGAATTATCAGAGAAATCAAGCTTGGAAGATTCGGCAGCAAAGAGGAAATAGAAGCCATACTCAAATCTCTCGACTAGCCTACGGATTATCAACTTTCTACATTTCTCGACTAAGCTCGCCAGTCCGACCCAAATAAGCTAAAACATCATGATGAGCCATTCATTCCAAGAGAGTTTGCCACACGGTGACAAAGTGATATTCCACTTTATGTTTTGGCTAGGTTATAATAGATAAGGTTCTCATAATGCCTAGTAAAACTAAAGAGGAAGAAACGCCAAAGGCGCAAAATAATCGGAGAGTGACAATAACGTGCAGCCCAGAATAACCGTCTGTTCTATCTGCCACTCAACGATGCCTCCCGGTCAGCCAATCTGCAATAACTGCGGCGCGATGTTATGTCCTCATTGCCGCGAGCCTTTGCCCCAAAGATCAAGGTTTTGTCCGAAATGTGGCTTCCTCTGCATCTCAGAACAACCTGGCCCAACCGCCCAATCGTCTACACCTGCCTCATCAGCAAGACCACAAGCTATGCCAATCCCGGGGGTCTCAAATGCGCCACCACGACCTGCCGCACAGGCTGCTATGCGCCAGCAATCATCAGGCGTTCCGGTTCCACAGCCTCGACACAACTGCCCCAAGTGCAGCGCTGACATTGACCCTGAATCAGGACGTTGCTCGGGCTGCGGCTTGCTTTACGGAACCAGACACCGGGTGATACGGCAACAAGCAACGAATACACCATCGGCAAGCCCTCCGCTCGTACCGAGGCCACAAACTCCCACAGGACAGCAACCGCCGGGAGACCGGGGCGTAAGGCCTCAATACAGTATTCCCCAACATAGCCCTTCGCCCACCTTTGGACAGCGCCAAAGTTACGGCTCGTCAGGTGCCATGCCACCCGGTGGTATGCAAATGCCAATACCCCGTGCCGTACCTGCAGCCGCCAGAGCAACGCCAGCAGGCCCACCACTACCAACAGCAGCAGCAAAGCCATATTTTCATCAAGCTCCACCTATGCCGGGAGAAGGCGTCTCAGATACGGGGAAGCGAGGACTAACACGAATCGCTACCACCATCCTTATCATAATCATATGTTTCTTTGTAGGCAGCGGTATCTATTACTTCATCAACCAAACTGGGGCATCATCAACAAACAATAACACCGCAGATATTACGCCTCCCAGCATCCAGGACGTCCGCATTTCATCAAAAACCGAAACTAGTGCCACTATCGCATGGAAAACCAGCGAGCCGTCTACAAGCCAGGTAATAGTAAACGACTCTAGCGATGCCTTCATTACCGAAACAGAACTCCAAGAGACTCTGGTCACCAACCACTCCGTAAGCCTGAGTGAACTTCAACCAAATACAACTTACCAATATACCGTGATATCCAGAGATGCCGCCGGAAATGAAGCCACCTCCCAAGACGAGCTGACAACCCTCGCCCAGGCCGATGAAATCCCGCCAACTATTTCAGGAGTCAGTATTTCCAACATCACCGAATCCAGCGCTATCATCACCTGGAACACGGATGAAACTGCCACCGGCCAGGTAAATTATGGAAAAACTGAAACATATGACAATACCACCCCCCTGGATTCAAATCTTACCAACAACCACAGTGTCACATTGACCGGACTGGACGATGGTACAACCTATTACTTCCAGGCAATTTCAAAAGACTCCAATGGCAATGTAGCCACATCCGCCAACCAAACATTCGAGACCCAAACGGCCATCCCTGTCGGTTCTCAAGTCGATCAACGCGCCCCGGACTTTACAGTGCAAGACCTCGACGGCGAGGATGTAACTATAAAGCTGAGCGATTTCCGCGGCAAGATTGTGATGATTAACTTCTGGGCTACCTGGTGCAACCCGTGTATCCTAGAAATGCCCCACATACAGGCGGTTTCCGACAACTGGTCGAGTGCAGACCTGGCAATATTCGCCATCGCTAGTAATACTAACGAGAGTCTTAATACCGTCAAAGAATTCATCGAAGACGAGGAATATACTTTCCCCGCATACTACGACTCGGAAGGACAGGCTAAAAGTCTTTACAGCATTAGCACTTGGCCTACA
>MGMT01000081.1 GCA_001796525.1 Chloroflexi bacterium RBG_13_51_52
CATCTACGGACATGCCGTCGAGCAACTTGCATAGCTCGGAACACTTTTCCGTGGGGATGCGCCCCGCGCGGCGGTCGGTGATAATGCCTTGGGCATCGACGGTGCAGAAATTGCCGCGGGCAGCCACTTCATCCTGCCCTAGCTCAATATCGATGCCAGCCGCTTCCAGGACACCCCGCCCTATTCTATTTTCGATGGGGTCGTAGCCGAACAAAGCCAGATGGCCGGGACCGCTGCCGGGGGTAATGCCGGGGGCAATGGGATCGGCAAGACCGCAGATTCCTTTAGCCGCCACAGCATCAAGATTGGGAATACGGGCAGTCTCCAGTTCCGTCCGGCCGGTATCTGGGTTAGGCAGACCCCCCAGACCGTCCAGCACCAGCATGACTATCTTTTCCGGCGAGGTAACGGATATTTCTTTAATCAGTTCCAGATTCATGTTTTTACCTGTCTATAAATACTACACCTTATCACGCAGCGCCACAACGCCCGGTAAAGCGTCACCGCCGAGGAACTCCAGCGAGGCGCCGCCGCCGGTGGAAACAAAGGTGACCTTATCCGCCAACCCGAGCGAGGTAATCACCTCGGCGGTGGAACCGCCCCCCACAATAGTTCTCGCTTTAAGACGCGGCAGCAGTTTCGCCAGGGCGTGCGTCCCTTTAGCAAACTGCGGTATCTCCTCAACGCCCACGGGGCCGTTCCAGAAGACCGTCCGGCTTTTCTCCAGCTCTCTGGTGAATAACTCGATAGTTTTGGGACCGATATCGACAATCATTTTATCAGGGGGTACAGCGTCTACCGGGACGACTTTACCCGCAGCGCTGGCATCAATTTTATCGGCGACCATCACATCTAAAGGCAGCAGAAAACGCGAGCCGCTCTTTTCAGCGTTTTTCATTAGCTCCACAGCAATATCGATAATGTCATTCTCTACCGGAGAAGCGCCTACTTCATAAGATTTAGCTTTCAGGAACGTTGCCGCCATGCCTCCGCCGATGAGTAAATAATCGACTTTACCTATGATATTTTTCAGCATGGCAACCTTATCGCTTACCTTAACACCGCCGAAAATCGCAACGAACGGGTGCGTCGGACTATCCAGCAAGCCACCGAGGGTATTGATTTCCTTTTCCAGCAGGAACCCGGACACGGCAGGCAGGTAATGAGTAATGCCGGACATCGAGGCGTGGGCGCGGTGAGAAGTGCCGAAGGCATCGTTGACGTAAATATCGCCCAGACTGGCTAAAGCTCTTGCAAAGCTTTCATCGCCTTTTTCTTCCTCCGGATGGAAGCGGAGATTCTCCAGCATTAAGACGTCGCCGGACTTGAGAGCCGCAACGGCTTTTTCCGCTTCCGTGCCGACGCAGTCCGTAGCAACTTTAACCTGCTGCCTTAAAATTTCAGAAAGACGCCGGGCTACCGGCGCCAGCCGCATGTCATCAACGACCTTGCCCTTAGGACGGCCCAGGTGGGAAAGCAGGATGACTTTTGCTTTGTGTTCGAGCAGGTAATTAATCGTGGGTAAAGAGGCGCGAATGCGGCTGTCATCAGTTATCGCGCCGGTTTTAGCATCCAGCGGTACATTAAAGTCGACGCGGACAAGCACCCTTTTGCCGGTGACTTCAATATCCCTGACAGTCATTTTATTCATCGATGCACAGCCCCCGGGAATCCAGTTCTCAAAATAAAAATATCAGGCACCAACCCGGCTACCTGATATTCCCCATCGCTTCGAACACATTCGGCATCAGCTTTCGGTGTTATTATACCGATTACGAATTTCCGTATCAAGCCGATGCTTCCTCCCTACCCTATTACGTTGTTTTAGCTTTATTTTCAGTCCTTAACGGAAAATCCGCCGCTTTGCGGGACAGCATCTCCGCGACCTGCCGGACGATGCCTGCGGCATCCAGACCGTATTTGGCACGTAAAATAGCCTGCGTGCCGTGCTCGACGAACTCATCAGGAATACCGATACTTCTGACCCTTATATCACATATGCCGGACTCTTCCAGCAGTTTTATTACGCTATCGCCGAAACCGCCGGTCAATACATTTTCTTCCACGGTGACGATATTTTTAATACGACCAGCGAGGTCGGTGATAAGCTTTTTATCCAAGGGTTTGGCAAAGCGGGCATTGACCACGGTAGCCTCGATGCCTTTTTGTGACAGCTGATTCGCTGCCTCCAGCGCCGGAGCTACCGAAGCGCCCAGGGCGATAACAGCCACGTCCGCCCCATTCCTGACCACCTCACTTTTTCCTATTGGTATCTCGCGCAGTTCGGTATCCAACGGCACTCCCAGACCGGGACTACGCGGATAGCGCACTGCCATGGGGCAGCCCGACTTTATAGCGGTATACAGCAGATGCTGCAGCTCGTTTTCATCTTTGGGAGCGGAAACAATCATGTTGGGGATGAGCGAGAGATAAGAAATATCAAAGGTACCCTGGTGCGTCTTGCCATCATCACCAACGATTCCACCGCGGTCGATAGCGAAGACCACCGGCAGGTTCTGGAGACACACATCATGTATTATCTGGTCAAAGGCGCGCTGTAAAAATGTGGAGTAAATCGCCACAATGGGTACATAGCCCTGGGTCGCGAGACCAGCCGCAAAAGTAACGGCATGCTGCTCGCAGATACCCACATCGAAGACACGGTCCGGAAACTCGGCTTCGACGATACTCAAGAAGTTCCCCTCCGGCATGGCGGGTGTGATAACCACGAGTTTAGGCTCCTCACGGGCAAGGCGCAGCGTTGTCCGGGCAAAAACCTCGCTATAAGTCGGTACGTTGCTACCGCTACCGTTCTTTGCCGAAACGCCGTGGAAATAAACGGCATCGTCTTCTGCCGGAGTATGGCCCTTGCCCTTGATAGTGACAACATGCACGAGAGTAGGTTTGCTGCTGGTATCCCTGACCTGGGTAAGAAAATGCTCCAGGTCACGAATGCTGTGCCCGTCAATGGGCCCGATATAAGTAAAGCCGAGCGCTTCCCACAGCGGCGTCGGCATGAACAAACCTTTAAACCTGTCGGCGAGAAATTGACCGAAGTTATACAGCTTGGCACCTAAAGGCAAAGCAGAAAGGATTTTTTTGCTTCTTCTTTCCGCCCGGCGTAGAGGCCGGTTCAGTCGCACCCGACTCAACAGCTTAGCCAGCGCGCCGACGGTAGGCGATATAGACATGCCGTTGTCATTAAGCACCACAATCAGTCGAGAACCCAGATGTCCCGCCTGATTAAGCGCCTCAAAAGACATCCCCGCCGTAATGGCACCGTCACCGATAACCGCCACGACATCATAATCATCGCCGGAAAGATCGCGAGCGACGACCATACCCATGGCTGCCGAAATAGAAGTGCTGGCATGCCCTGCCCCGAAGGGATCATGCCGGCTTTCATCGCGACACGTAAAGCCGGAGAGTCCCCCGAATTGACGAAGGGTATCAAACCTGTTTTTACGTCCGGTCAGGAGCTTATGGACATAGCTCTGGTGACCTACATCCCAGATTATCTTGTCCCTGGGACTATCGAAGACGCGGTGGAGGGCGATGGTAAGTTCGACAACGCCGAGGTTAGAGGCTAAATGGCCGCCGGTAGTGGATACCGTGTTGATGATCTCCTGTCTTAGTTCGGCAGCCAGTTCCTCAAGCGCCGCCGGAGATAATCCTTTCAGATCGGCGGGAGTATCGATTTTATCCAGTAGTTTAGGCATGGCTTTTCAATTTGCCGGAAGAGGCATCAATATAAATAGTAGCCCCGCAGTAGAACGAATGTCAAGATGATAGACTTGAAGAAAAGCATTCCCTGAATTCAGCTTGACGCTGCGGCGGCGGTTTTGCTACACTCACGAGAGGATTTTTCTAATGGACCCTGTTGACATACTGAAAGTAATCGGCACAGCGGTTTTACCGATATCAGAATTACGCGGCGCTATCCCTCTGGCTATAGGCACCTACCAATTCTCCTGGTATTATGCCTATCTATTCGGCGTTATCGGCAATCTCCTGCCCGTACCCTTTATATTGCTTTTGTTTAACACCGTCATTCCACAATTAAGCCGGATAGGTTTCCTCGACAGAATAATGAAATGGTACTTTGCCTGGACGAAAAGCAGGTCAAAGCTAATCGAGCGCTACGGATGGCTCGGACTGATGATATTTGTGGCGATACCTTTGCCGGTCACGGGCGCCTGGACAGGCTCGATACTGGCTGCCCTGCTCGGATTGAAATTCAGATACGCTTTTCCCGCTATCGCAGTAGGGGTATTGCTGGCTGGAGTGATTGTTACCTGCGCTACGGCACTAGGCTGGGCGGTGGCAGGCGTATTTACAGCTTAATGCAGCATATTGACCGCTTATCTTAATTCGTGTTACATTCTTAAGGAAACAGACTATGTCCCTGTAGCTCAGCTGGATAGAGCGGCTGCCTTCTAAGCAGTAGGTCGTGGGTTCGAGTCCCTCCAGGGACGCCAAATCAGAAACTAATCCTGCGCCGGCTTTATCTCTTTGGCTACGAATCCCTTTTCGCCCAAGCCCACCTTATAGATAACGCTTTGGCCTTCTTTCAACGAATTGAATTTAATGCCCTGCAGCTGGCTGTAATGAAAGAATATATCTTTTCCAGCATTGCTGGAGACAAAACCATAGCCATGCTCATCAACCAGACGTCTTACAATACCAGTTGTCATGATATTCGCTCCTTCCAGGAAAGAGGCTCTAATATCAGTTTATTACTTACCCAGAGCCGATTCCTGCTTCTTCTTTACGGCACGGGTACCATGACCATGCTTAACATGTTTAAAAGCTTCTTTGTAGCTTCTGCGTTGTGCTTGTTTTTCAGCTTTTCTTCCCATTTTTACAGTCCTTTACCGGTTTCTCTTCTGCTTTTTATTATATCTTAATATACCTATCCGTTACTAATTTATCCTTCCTTAGAGACCGGTAATATTTTTTACATGACTAAGTATGCTCAAGTACCAGTTGCCAGTCACGCCATCCGAATATAGCCACGTTTAGCACCAGACGACGCAACACCTCTTCCTTTGTCAGCGCATAAAAATTATTGCCGTACTCACTGCTGACGAGGAGGATTTTTTCTCCGACCATCTCCCCCAGAGCCTGGTCCATTTCCAGCCTGTTACATTCATCATCAATGGCATGGACAATAGCCAGTTTGCTGAATCTGCCGTTAGGATGGGAGGCGAAAAACCGCAGCAGTCCCAGGTAGCTACGATTCCTGATGAATTTCTTCATCAGTTGTTCAATATATGAACTACTACTCTTCTTGACCTCGGAGACAGTCATTAAAGGCTCCTTTCGTTATCTCAACTCACCGTCTTATATTAATTTTTCCTGCCCGAAGAGACACGTATTGATTGATAAGCCTGTTTTTGTCGTAAATAGGAAGGTATATCAAGCTCATCGTCCTGCATACCTTTAAGAATACGCGTCAATTCCTTATCCTTGGCGTTGCCTGTCATTTCTTCCCTCGTTTGGAAACCAGTGGCAATCAGCGTAAGCCTGACATCTTTGTCCATATTGGGGTCCATGACGACACCGAAAATAACGTTTGCCTGTGGGTCAACCGCCTGGCGGATAATCTCGGCGGCATTATTTACTTCATACAGAGTCAGATTGTTACCGGCAATGTTGAAAAGCACACCCTTAGCGCCCTGCATGGATACATCCAGCAAAGGACTGGACAGAGCTTGCCTGGCGGCTTCTATCGCCCGGTTTTGCCCGGACCCCTGCCCGATGGACATCCAGGCCGGCCCGGCATCTTTCATAATGGACCGGACATCTGCAAAGTCCAGATTAATAAGACCGGGAACAGTGATCACCTCGGCAATTGCCTGCACGCCATGATGCAACACCTCATCAGCCGTTCTAAAAGCGCCGTCGACACTGGTCTTCTGGTCGCATAAATCAAGAAGACGGTCGTTGGGGATAATAATCAAGGTATCAACCCTTTCCATCAGCGCTTTAATGCCATCTTCGGCGGTCCTGGAGCGATGAGCACCTTCAAAGGCAAAAGGCCTGGTAACCACCGCAATAGTAAGTGCGCCGGCTTTCTTAGCCATCTCCGCCACAATCGATGCCGAGCCCGTGCCGGTGCCTCCACCCATGCCAGCGGTTACAAAAACCATGTCAGCCCCGGCTACTACTTCGGCGATTGCGTCACGGCTTTCCTCGGCGGCTTTATGACCGATAATATGGTCGCCGCCGGCGCCCAGGCCACGGGTAGTTTTTTCACCAAGCTGAACACGCAGCATGGACTCGGTAACTTCCAGAGCCTGGGCATCCGTGTTCATGGCGATAAATTCAACCCCCCGTAAATGCTCGCGGACCATTCTCGAGACAGCGTTACAGCCTGCCCCGCCAGTACCGATAACCTTTATCTTCGCACCGCTGGAGACATAAGTTGATTTTGCCATTACAGCCCTCCAATAAATATTTCCTTTAGTAATCCTGATATTTATCTAAAAAGCCTGAGCATTTTAACGAGTAAGCCATGCAGTCCCTTCCGTCTGGTTTTAGATGTCTCGGTGTCCTCGCTCTTTAGTTTCCACATGAGAAGGCCTACGCTGGTAGCATAAGCCGGGTTGTCCAGCATATCCGAGACGCCGGGCAACATCATGGGTACGCCTAACCTTACCGGCATTCTCATAATCTTCTGCCCCAGCTCGGCGATTCCGGGCAGGTTGGCGCCACCGCCGGTGATAACGACTCCCGACGGAATGAGTTTATGATAATCCGATTGGGGAAGTTCCAGCATGATGAGCCGCAGTAATTCTCCGACACGCACACGGATGATTTCCGAGAGGTCACGGTAGGAGACACTGTGTCCATCGCCGGTAATGGCGATTTCTTTTGCAGCCGCATCATCCTGTTCCCGAGGCGTTACGTCACCGTATCTCTTTTTCATTTCTTCAGCCAGTTCGTAGTTGATTCCCAGACCTATCGAGATATCCCTGGTCACCTGATATCCGGCCACCGGCAGCACGGAAGTATGGTAAATCGTGCTGTCTTTAAAAAGTGCCAGGTCGGTGGTGCCACCGCCGATATCCGCCAGCAAAACGCCGCCCTGTTTTTCATCCGGTTCCAGCACAGCTTCGGCGCTGGCGAGGGGTTCCATCACCAGGTCTTCCACCTCAACGCCGATGCTGCGGATGCATTTCGTCAGGTTTTGCACGGAAGTGGCAGCGGCAGTAATGATGTGAGTTTCCACGTCCAGACGGTATGCCTGGAGTCCGACGGGATTTCTAACGCCTGCCTGCCCGTCTACCACATATCCCCGGGGAATAACATGCAGCACTTTATTTTCGGCAGCCACTTTAACGTTGCGGGCAACGTCGAGGACCCGCTTGAGGTCGTCAGGGCGCACTATCTGATTATTGCGCGTGATGGAAACAGAACCCGTTTTATTTACCGCCGAAACGTGCCTGCCGGTAACACCGACATATGCCGATTCCAGCTTGCGTCCAGCCATCTGTTCCGCTAACCTGACCGATTCTCTAATCGATTCCCGGGCTTCATTGATACTTACCACCAGTCCCTTGTGAAGACCGTGCGATGGGACTACGCCCACCCCGAGAACGCGAAGACCATCATCGTTGACATCAGCCATGATGGTACAAACCTTGGTCGTTCCGACGTCTATTGCGCCGACTCTATCTCTTTTCACTTTTTCCTCCTCTGGGGCATTATACCGCCCGTGTCATGCTTTATTACCTATATTTATATAGAGTTACTTGCCTTTGGCATCACGGTAACGGATGTTCCACTTGTTGCAGAGAGACATAAGGTGCTCTTTGAACTCCTGGTTGGGTATCCGATAGAGTTCGGCGAGAAAGCCATGGAGCAACTCACCGCCAGTCATATTCGGAGCCGAATCTTCAGGCCCCGGCAGGTTGATGTAGACGATTTCCGTCATGAGCTTCTGATACTCTATTGGGGTAGCCATAGGGTTGAATCCTCCTTTTATGTTTTTCCGTTCCATTAGTGCCTTTTATACAAAACACTATTTAAATCGTACTACGTTCCACAGGCAGGCATATAATATTGTCCTTTCTATTTCTAAAGCGTCCTTAAAAAATTCCATAATATTTTATTTATTAAAATTCTTGTATCTTCTCTTTTTTTGGAATATAATAATAAACAACCGAAAGAGGTTATGACGTGACCAGTGAAAAGGGACGAAAACACCTCCCACCATATGTATCCTACAGGACTTTCTACAACTTTCTTGAGCGACTGCAACAGCACATGCCGTCGCGCATCGACCGCAGCTACTGGGGAGACATTCTCTCCGGAAGCACCGGCACGCAGCTCATGGCGGCTTTACGTTTTCTCAATCTTATAGATATCAACGGCAAACCTACGGAACTGCTTAAACCGTTGGTTGAAGCCAGAGGAGAGATAAGGACCAGGCTGCTATATGAATTAACTAACGACGCTTTCGACTTTGCCTGCCAAAGCTCGCTGGACCTTGAAAGCGCCACCTACGCTCAATTACAGGAGGTTTTCCATCATACTTTCCAGCTTACCGACGATGTCAGCCGCAAGTGTGTTAAATTCTTTATCGCTATGGCCAACGATGCCGGTATAAATCTATCACCGTTTATTACCAA
>MGMT01000082.1 GCA_001796525.1 Chloroflexi bacterium RBG_13_51_52
TAGCGCTTTTGTATGTAGTTTTTTCTTGTGATATACTCGAATCAGAGGACTGATTAAAAGAGTATTAAATGGAACAGGAAGTAAAGAGGGGTAAAACAGACGCCGAATTCGTAAAAGCCAAACAACTTGCCGAAAAAATCATCCAGAACGTCGAAAAAGTAATGGTCGGCAAGACAGAAGTGGTGCGGTTGGCAGTAATCGCATTAATCAGCCAGGGGCACCTGCTTATTGAAGACGCTCCCGGCCTAGGCAAGACTATGCTTGCCCGCAGCCTGGCAAAGTCTATAAAGTGCAGCTTCAAGCGCATTCAATTCACGCCGGATATGCTGCCCGGTGATATCATCGGCGTTACCATCTATAATCAGAAAACGGGCGATTTTGAGTTTCACTCCGGTCCCATCGACGCGCAGGTAGTGCTGGCGGATGAAATAAATCGGGCAACGCCCAAGGTACAGTCCGCTTTGCTGGAGGCTATGGAGGAGAGACAGCTTACCGTGGACGGCGTCACCCATAAAATGCCCTCGCCTTTCCATGTTTTGGCTACCCAAAATCCCATCGAATATGAAGGTACTTTCCCCCTCCCCGAAGCCCAGCTGGACAGGTTTCTGCTGCGGATTAATATCGGTTATCCGGAACCGTCGGAAGAGGTAACCATAATTGAAAGACAGCAGGTTATTCACCCTATCGAGCAAATCAGCCATGTCGTCGAAGCGTCCGATGTTTTACTGCTACAGGACACGGTGAAGAAAATCTACGTGGACGACTTGATTAAGCAGTATATCGTTGCGCTGGTGGAAGCAACACGCCAACACCCCTCGATATATCTCGGCTCTTCGCCCCGCGGTTCGCTGGCCCTTTTCCGGACGGCGCAGGCGCGGGCTCTCTTGCTCGGACGGGACTACGTTTTGCCCGATGATATCAAAGCCCTGGCCGAGCCTGCTTTAGCCCACCGTTCTCTGGTGTCTTCTGCCGGACAGTCACAGGGCAAGGACAGCCGTACTTTTATCGCCGAGATACTGGGAACTATCCCTGTTCCCGGCGCGCTCTCCGACCGATAAACAACCGGCGGAAGGGGGAAAAGGCGTTATCCTCATCTGCCCCGGTTTGAGAAAAATATGAAAGTTCGTTGGCCCGTCATTGTTATCCTGATTCTCACATTAATCCTGGCTTTAGCCAGCGGTTCTACTATTCTATGGCGGTTCTTTATATTTTTAGTTGCACTGCTTTTCATGAGCTATCTCTGGATGCGTATGAATGCCCGCCATATCGACGGCAGAGTTACCAAGCTGTCCCCGTACAGCCGGGTAGGCGAACGTTTTGAAGTAGAGTTTAATTTTGTCAACAACGGCAGGCTGCCCACCGCTTTAATCGAGGTGCAGGAGGAGAATGATTTTCCCGGGTATCAAAATACGATAAATTTTCATCTTCCTGCGCAGGGTTCATACGACTGGCGCTCCGAGGGCATATGCCGGCGTCGGGGCATATACGATATGGGGAATTTTGTAGTGAAGATCACCGACCCGCTCGGGTTCTTTTCGGTCAAGGAGCATATTGCCAACAGTAAAAGCTTCATCGTATTCCCGACAACCATCGATTTGCCCTTTTTCCAGGCGCTACCCCGGCAGGAACCGGGATTAAGTAAACGCCGCTGGTTTACCAGCGAATCCGGCACCAACGCCGCCCGGGTTCGGGATTATATCAATGGCGATAACTTCCGCAATATCCACTGGCATACTACGGCGCATACCGGCAATCTCATGGTAAAAGAGTTCGACCCTGATTTTGTTAATTACGCTTATAAGGATATCTGGATTGTCATGGACATGCACAGCACTTCACATTGCGGAAAGGGTAATGAGACAACCGAAGAATACGCCGTCACCATCGCTGCATCTCTGGCTAAAAAATATATCGACAACGGCAAAAAGGTAGGCCTGATGGCATCAGGTGACCGGTCTTTTCTTTTTTTGCCGGAGACCGGCGACGAGCACCGGGAGGAGCTTTTGCGGGCCCTGGCGATGATCGATGCCACCAGTAGACTATCGCTTGACGCTTTACTGGCGTCGCAGGAGGAGCGTTTCGAACCGGGCGCTGCCATCGTAGTCATTACACCGTCAGCCGATGTTCTGGCCCCTCTACGCCGGATTGTTAACCGCGGCACGATGGTTACCGCCATCCTGCTCGATGCCGTCAGCTTTGGCGGAAAAGTCAACGCGTCGGAAACGGCGAGAGGCCTTACTGCCAGTGGCATACACGTTTATATCGTCAGGCAGGGGGCGGAGATGGTCCGGGCTCTTGACAGCCGGTTCATACTGTCACCGCTGATCTATACGGGAGTAAAAAGATAATCGTGGCCAATGAAGCGAAAAAGCCCAGAAAACTATTTTCCCGCGCAGAAAAACCGGAAGAGGCGGAAATTCAACCAGTAGTGACTGCATCCCGGTGGGGCGGCTGGCGGGAATGGGTGAATATTATCCTGCTGTTCGTCGTTCTAGAGATAGCCGTATTATCCATCGAGCAGGCTCACTGGATTACGCCTCAACCTTCATTATCGTTGGTCTTGTTTCTCTCCGTTTTAATTGTCTACGCCTTTGTGAGAATCCGGATTTTCGGGGTTATAAAACATGTCCTGGCGCTGGTTATCGGACTGGGGGTGGTATTATGGCAGACCATGGCTCTATTGACGCCGCCGGAAACGGTATCGAGGTTTTCTCATTTACTGGATATTTTCCGGTCGTGGTGGCAGGGCTCGGAAACACTATTACCCGGCGATGAGAAAATTATCTTCGTCGTCTTCATTACCTTCCTGACATGGGTTATCGGCTACCTGTCAACCTGGTTTGTTCTACGGCGAAATAACTCCTGGGTGGCGGTTTCCCTGGGCTCACTGGTTATCCTGTTCAATGTAGGTAATCTCCCGGATACATATTACATATACTTCTTCCTTTATTTCTTCGCGGCAGCATTGCTGGTTGCCGTAACGCGTATGACCGGGCAGTCCTCGAAAGCATGGCGCATCGCAAATTATTCGGGGAGGAGCCTGCTGTACCTGGGCGTTTCGCTACTATGTATCACGGCGCTGGCAGCCTCCATTTCCTGGATTACGCCGCAGGCGCGTGCCACGGGTCTGCAGGACTTGATTGCCACCAGATTACCCTGGCAAAGAGATGTCCTGGGGTCGAAATTCAATATTCTCAACGCCATACCGTCAAAGCAGGCTTTGAGCACCGCCAGTACACTCAAGGATTTGACCTTTGGAGAAAGCTGGAATCAGGGAAATGATATCAAATACGTCGTTGCTTCCGAACGCCCATCTTACTGGCGGGTAAATGCCTATGATACGTATACAGCGCAGGGCTGGACAAACAGCCCGACCAGTAAAAACTTCCTGGAGGCGGATATTACCTGGGTAGATAATGAAGGACTAACCAGCCGGGAGGTAATGAAATACGCTGTAGCTACTGAAATAAATACGGATGTATTGTTTACCAGCGGAGGGTTTATTTCGGCCGATATACCGGTGCATGTGAATACCGGCGCCGCGGGAGACATTGAAGCGGTTACGGCATTGCGCATTCTTAGTCCCGGCGAGCGGTACACAATCACGGCATATGTTTTTTCACCCACAGAGGACGATTTATCCGGGGCCGGTGAAAACTACCCAGACTCTATCAAGGCCGCATATCTTCAGTTGCCCCCCGATTTTTCTAACGATATCAAACTTTTGAGCGAGGATATTACCCGCGAATTTGAAACTCCCTACGAAAAAGTAACGGCAATAATCGATTATCTTGCACAATTTCCATATAAACTGGAGATTGAAGCTCCCCCCGAAGGTACCGACAGCGTGGCGCACTTTCTTTTTACCAGGAAAAACGGCTTTTGCCTCCATTATGCCTCGGCAACGGTGGTAATGCTCCGCTCAATCGGCATCCCTTCGAGACTCGTGGTCGGCTATCTCCCGGGCGAACCGGGTAAAATTCCCGGACAATACATTCTGCGGGACAAGTATTATCATGCCTGGCCGCAGGTCTATTTCCCCGGCTACGGCTGGATTGACATCGAAGCGACGCCCGGCAGCCCGGAAAGCTATGTATCTATCGACACTCCCTTTGTATCCAGTACTACTATCGAAGAATCGCCGGAGTGGGACGCCTGGCTGGGCGCGCCGCCTCCCCAGATACAGAACATCACGAATATCGGTATCGGACTTTTGCCGGGAAGTGAGACCAGCGAGGCGGAGTTATCTTTCGGAGCGAAACTGGGGCGCACCCTGCTATTTGTTTTTTCCGGAGCCCTGGCGATTGTGCTGTTGATAGGGCTGATATTCGTGATTAGGTCGTTTTCTTACCGCTGGCTGTGGCGCGTGGACAGGCAAAAACTGGCTTATGATACCTATACCAATATGTGCAAGCTGGCGGCGATGGTTGGCCTGGCTCCCAACCCCCAGCAGACGCCCCTGGAGTTTACCGCCGAACTGGCTGTGGCTTTGCCGCAGGAGGTTGAAGCCCTGGACTATATCACGCGAGCCTATTTGATAAACCGCTTCGGTGGGAGAAGAGGCAGGCTGATAATAACTGAAGAGGCAGAAATTTTAAAAGCGCGCCATATGGTCTACCATACGCTTCTACAGCGACTGGGCTTGACAAGAAGGTTTTTTGGCAAGAGATAAAAGATCAAACTTCTGATTGGAAAGATATCTTATATCTCACACTGTTAAACGCCTTTACCTCTTGCTTTGTTTCGATGCCCCGAACTATAATTACTTGTCAAGAGGATTTACTTTTGTATTAGGTCAATTTGCCTCTGACGCTAATATTAAATGAAGATTGCAGTAATACTCGGGACCCGCCCGGAAATAACCAAGATGGCTCCGCTGATAAAAATTTATCAGCAAAACCAAGCGGATTTCTTTATACTTCATACGGGCCAGCATTATACCTACCAGATGGATAAAGTCTTTTTCGAACAGCTTGAGCTTCCCCAACCTAAATACAATATAGACGTCGGCTCCAGTTCCCATGCCGAGCAAACGGGGAAGATGCTTATCGGAATCGAGAAAATACTTCTGGAAGAAAAACCGGCTGTTGTTCTCGTCGAAGGCGACACCAACAGCGTCCTCGCCGGGGCTTTAGCGGCGGCGAAACTCGGCATTAAAGTCGGCCACCTTGAGGCGGGACTTCGCTCTTACGATAGGGGAATGCCGGAGGAAATCAACCGGGTATTAGCCGACCATCTTTCGGATTTGCTCTTTGCTCCTACTTCTAAAGCGAAGCAGATATTACTTGGTGAAGGGATTGACGAAAAGAAGGTCTTTATCACCGGCAACACAATTGTCGATACCATCTTTCAGACCCTGGAGCTGGCGAGAAGCGGAAAAGACGTGATAAGTGATTTAAACATCAAACCAGGGCGGTATTTTCTGGTGACCCTGCACCGCCAGGAAAATGTTGATAATGCCGTAAGGTTCGGCTCGATTTTAGAGGGGTTGGGCAAAATAGCCGTTCGCCATAAGCTCCCCGTCATTTACCCCATCCACCCGCGCAGTCGTAAACAGATGAGCCTTTTCGGCTTGCAGTCCGATAATCTGACAATTGTAGAACCTCTGGACTTCCTCGGTTTCCTGCAGCTGGAAAGCCAAGCCAGGCTCATACTGACCGACTCCGGCGGGGTGCAGGAGGAATCCTGCATACTGGGCGTTCCCTGTGTCACCCTAAGGGACAATACAGAGCGGCCGGAAACTTTAGAGGTGGGGTCGAACGTTCTGGCTGGAGCGTCTGCGAAGCGTATTACAGAATCTGTCGATATCATGTTAAAAAAGAAGGATAAGTGGGCTAATCCCTTCGGCGACGGCAGAGCCGCGGCAAGAATCGTTAAAATAATCACGGAGGAAGTAAATGGCTAAAATTCTGGTAACGGGCGGACTGGGCGCAGTGGGCAAACCGCTTGCTGCCGAACTTAAAAAGAGGGGGAACGAGGTCTGGATTGCCGACAGAGTGCACTCGGCCGAGCCGAATTACGTCAGGTGCGACGTCGGCGAGTTTCATCAGGTCGAAAGGCTTTTAGATCGCGCCGACTTCGAATATGTTTATCATCTTGCCGCCGAGTTCGGGCGCCGCAACGGCGAAGACTTCTACGAAAATCTCTGGAAGACCAATGCCATCGGCACCAAGAATTTCATCAGGATGCAGGAAAGACTCAAGTTCAGGATGATTTTTTTCAGCAGCTCCGAGGTCTATGGCGATTACCGGCAGGTAATGCGTGAGGACGTTATGGACAAGGTAGCCGTTAAGCAGATGAACGACTACGCCATGACCAAGTGGGTCAACGAGATGCAGATTTTAAACTCCGCCGCCAGGTTCGGCACGGAAACGGTGCGGGTAAGATTGTTTAACACTTACGGTCCCGGCGAATATTACTCCGAATACCGTAGCGCTATCTGCGTTTTTATTTATAAAGCCCTCCATGATTTGCCTTATACGATATATACCAAGCACGAGCGTACCTCGTCATATATCGACGATTCGGTGAGGACGCTGGCGAATATCGTCAATAGCTTTAAACCGGGCGAAGTATATAATATTGCCGGGAGCGAACTGCACAACATGAAACTTGCCTCCGATATCATTTTAAAATACCTGGGGAAAGACGACAGGCTGGTCGAATACCGTGAAGCGCAGCCGGATACGACGCTGGTGAAAAAGGTGGACGGGTCTAAAGCCGTGCGCGACCTCCAGCATAAAACCACCGTAAAATTAGAAGAAGGTATCCCCAGGACAATTGAATGGCAGAAAGAGGTATACAAACGTGGCTAAAAAAATCGTCGTTATGGGAACGGGATACGTGGGACTGCCATTAGCCATCATGCTGGCGCGGGCAGGCTATGAAGTTGTCGGCGTCGATATCGAAGAAAATGTGGTCGATGCTATTAATACCGGCGTCCTCCATCTGGCTGAAGAAGAAATAAAACGCATCTTTCAGGAGCCCAGTGTCAGGAAAAACCTCCGCGCCCAGAAAGTCCCCTGCGACGCGGATGCTTTTATCATTTCGGTACCCACCCCTATCGACGAGAGGAAAAGAGTCGCCGACCTCACCCAGGTGATAAAATCGTTGGAATCGATTGTTCCCTACCTGCGTTCCGGCAACCTGGTCATTATCGAAAGTACAGTTCCTCCCCTCACCTGCCGCGATATTATAGCGCCTGTTATTGAAAAAACAGGCTTGAAAGTTAACAAAGATGTTTTCATCTGCCACTGCCCGGAGAGGATTCTCCCCGGCGCGGTGTTTGATGAAATCGTCAATAACGACAGGATTATCGGCGGGATGGATGCCAAGGCAGCAAAAATGGCACGGGAGATATACGCTTCGTTCGTCAAAGGCAACCTCTACCTGACCGATGATGTCACCGCGGAACTGGCGAAGCTGATGGAAAATACCTACCGTGACGTTAATATCGCCCTCGCCAACGAGTTCGCCGCCGTAGCTGAAGGGCTGGGGATAAATATCCTCGAAGCCATCAAACTGGCAAACAAGCACCCCCGGGTAAAAATTCTCAAACCCGGCATCGGCACCGGCGGGCACTGCATACCGGTCGACCCGTGGTTTATTAAAGAGGTGGACCCCATTAACTCGCGCCTTATCCATACCGCCCGGCTGATTAATGACGAGGTGCCGATTTATATCGCCGCCAAGATAAGAAAAGCTGTAAAGGACATCGATAATCCGAATATCGTCGTGCTGGGGATGACCTATAAAGCAGATACGTATGATGTACGTAATAGTCCGGCACAAAAGATAATCGGACTTCTTAAAGCCGACGGCTATCAGGTGACAGCGTACGACCCCATGGTGGATGGTCAACGGTACTCATCTATCAAAGAAATCGCCAAAGACGCCGATGCTCTGGTGGTACTGGTGGAGCATAAGGTAATTCGGGATGAACTGGCTAAAAAAGAGGGCGAAATCAAAAAGGCGATGCGCCATCCGATGGTATTGAGGTTCTATCACGAAGCATCAGAAAGCGAATAATACCGGTTGTGAATATTCTCTTTATTCACGAGATTGACTGGCTTAAGAAGGTCGTCTTTGAAATTCATACCCTTTCCGAGCTTTTATCACTTTTCGGGCATAAGGTCTATGTCATCGATTACGAATCCATGTGGAAAAGGGACGGCTTTTTTGACTTCGGCAGCATGCGTACCCGGGTAATCAACAACGTTAACAGGGCATATCCGGAAGCTACGGTGGAGTTGCGGCGACCGGGATTAATAAAAATACCCGGCCTAAGCCGTTTTTCAGCTATATTTACCCAGTACTTTGAAATCCGCAGGACGATTAAAGAAAAGAAAATCGATGCCATTGTGCTTTACTCCGTCCCCACCAGCGGGTGGCAGGCAGTCCGTCTGGCTAAGAAATTCAATGTTCCGGTAATATTCCGGTCGATAGACGTGCTCAACCAGATGGTGACCAGCCCCCTGCTCCGTCCCCTGACGAGGTTGCTGGAAAAACAGGTATATTCCAAGGCGGACTATATTCTCGCCCTCACCCCGAAGATGTCCGGATACGTTGCCAGTTTGGGCGCCGACCCTTCAAGGGTAGGGCTGCTTTTAATTCCGGTGGATACAAATATGTTCCGCCCCGCGCCCGATGCGGGTGAATTCCGCCGCAAATGGGGACTGGGAGCGGAGGATGCGGTAATACTGTTTATCGGGACTTTATTTAATTTCAGCGGCCTCGACGTGCTTATCCGCCGGTTCCCGGAGGTCTTGAAAGATGTGCCGGAAGCAAGATTATTAATTGTGGGTGACGGCCCGCAGCGCTCGAAACTGGAAAAAATCGTTGCCGAAACCGGAATGCAGAAACAGGTAATCATCACCGGATTTCAACCTTACGATACGATGCCCCAATATATAAATATGTCGACGCTATGTATCAACTCCTTCCTGGTTAACAATACTACCAGGGATATCTTTCCCAGTAAGATAGTGCAATACCTCGCCTGCGGTAAGGCGGTAGTCGCCACGCGCCTGCCCGGCATGGTCGCCGTAATCTCCGGGGAAGATGAGGGGGTAATGTATTCCGACGGTGTCGAGGAAATGCCCGCTAAGATAATTACGCTACTCAAGTCAAAAGAACACCGGCAGCGCCTTGAGCGCGCGGGTTTGGCCTATGTACAACAAAAACACAGTAATGAAAAAATAGCCCATCAGCTTGAAGAAAAATTAGAAGAAGTTATCAATCAAAAATCCAGGGGAAAGTAGCATTCAGAATTTACTTCGGATTTTTCAGGCTGTTTCTTGCTGCTCTTTTACTTATCGCCGATGTATTCAAAAATTTGAATCGCCGGCGGTGTGGTATTGCTCGATGTTTCAGAGCTGAAAATAAGCTTGTAGTCCTCCACGGCTTCTAAAGGTATAGGGCTGACGAAGGGGTCACTGCTCACTATATCGTACTTGGTAGTCGGGTCTAGAGTGGCGATATAATCGAGGGCATCCTGGTAGGAAGTGAACTCCTTTGCCTCTATGACCTGTCTGTAGGAAAATTCATTGCGGTACATATTTTCTACGTAGGTTACTACTAGCGGCTTTACGTCGGTAACAGCCTTGCCGCTAAAGTTATATAATCTTACAAATAATGAATTATAGTATTTTGCACTCAACACCTGGTTCGGGACCATTTGATTTCCCTGCTGTACGTAGTACACCGGGAGATAATCTTCTTCATTCATCCCTGCCCAGTTTAGCACTGCACTAAACTTGGAAGTCACGATTTCATTATCAATAATGATGTATCTGGAGCCGAGTTCGGTTCGTATCTTGTCTATATTAGCCTGGTCGTTGGATAAGAAGAATGTGGCTACTTTTATAATCGGAGCGGGAGACTGGGACGGGTTGGTATTGGGAATGCGGTGTGCGACGCGAATAATCCAGTAGCCATAATCCCACCAGGCTGTCACTCCATAGGCTGATTCGGGGTATTTAAAATCATCTCCCGGTGGCACTGCATCGTAAAGCTGGTAATAGGTTTCAGGGTCACCCATCGGGTCGGGGGTATTATCTTTCATCCAGAGCAGCGCCTTTTGCCAGTCATCCGAAATAGCATACGTAACATCTGAAGCTATACCTATCGATTTGGATACGTTGGGTAAAAAGACAAAAGAGAATACTACAATAATTGATAAAATAACATTAATTAAAAATATCTTTGTACCCCGACGCTCTTGAAGAGCCTTCCTTTTCAGCTTTGTTTTAGAGATATGCACGTTTTCCGGGATTACTTCCGGTTTTTTACTCAATTTTTCAATGCCTGACAGCCGGATTATTTGCCAGGAAAGATAACCGGAAAGTAACGCTGCATTAACGGCGAAGTAATACGCGAAACGACGCTGAACCATCATGATGATAATTATAATCAAGGACCAGAGGATAAAGAGACGCGGGTTATCATCATTTTCCCGGTTCTTGAATAAAATATATAGCAATATCACAAAAGGTATAATAGCCAGATACCGAATGTCGCTAAAGGTAGTGAAAAGCATCAACATTGAAACCACGATAAGTATGGCTATAGTCCACAATAAAGAAATATACCAGGGCTGGTCTTTACCACGTCTTACAAATAAATATATAAATATGCTTAATGATATAAAGGCAAAACCCGGGATAAATTTTATCTGGTCTTCTGCCATGCTGTATTGATTTGGTATTTGTATTACAGTCGATATTATCATTATCACCAGGGTAATGATAAGAAATACGAGCAGAGAAATCCCCTTTTTACTACTATCGTTTATATAAAACAGATACCCGCAAATTGCCGCAGCGCCTATACCGAATAAAAGCCACCATGGTGCGATAAAGAAGCTGGTGGTAAAATTGCCCCAGGCAGCCCAGGTAGCAAAGTCCCAAAGAGGCATGAGGAACGGAGCCATTTCGATAGTGGTAGTTGCGGTTGAGCCTACGGGAAACAAGACGAACTTGAATTTAGCCAGCAGTAAATCAAAAGTATTATTAGCCCCAAAGTAAACAATGACTACCGATAACGCTCCAATTACTACCAGTGAAAGCGGATAGTAATATGGTTTAAGCCCCCTCCCTGATATGAATCTGGAGATAAAATATAGGACTGGAGGAATGAGAACCGAAATGACCATGGCAATGGTGACATCGGTGCTCATGGGATTAATGAGTAAGATTATCAACGCAAATAATAATGAGGTAAAACCGACAATACATAAATAATCGGATGACCTGGAGTTCAAATGGTTAATAATGAATTGAATTACTAAATATAAAAGAAAGATGAAAACAAATATCAGCGCACCTTGCCACGTGGTCAGGTAAAAACCGAGAAAAACGCCAGCCAGCATACTAAAAATAAGTGGCTTGAGTATTATTTTCCAGTCGCGTTGAAATAAATGAGCAAAGGTCAACTGGTTTTGACTGGCTTTCTTGATTGCCCAAATCAGGAATGCCAGAGCCGTAGTCGTAAAAAGAACCTCGGCAACGGGATTATCCGTGGAGCCCAACACCGAGCGCGCCAGGAATTCACCCGGCAAGATCGCTATCAAACCGGCAGCCAGAACGCCGGCCCACTTATTAAAAAGCGCTTTCCCGATAAAGAAAACAGGGACAACGGTCAACGCACCCATGATGGCCGGCAGATAAACTCCGATTATATCGATAGTGTGTTGTGAAGGATGCCCCAGTCCCGCTATCCAGGCAAAGAAGGCTATAATCCAGTGGAAGAAAGGAAGAGATACAACATTATTACCACCGGGGAAAATAAAATACGGGTCGAACTGGGTCAGGTGGGGGAAATTATGCGAAACACCATCGACCAGGCGCATGTAAAAATAGGCATCATTACTGCCGTATTTAATGTCACCGCCGACGAATATTTCTCCGTAGGGGAGATAGATGCGATAAAGCAGGGAAATGCCGAAAAAGGCAACTAATAGTAATCCTATAATCAAGGCAGGTGAGATTTTTAGCTTTGACATTTCCTTATGTGTTAAAACCTTTTCTGGATACTATTTGATTTTTTTAACCTAAACAGAAAAATGCCTTGTTACAAGCTCTTGGCATAAGCGTAACATGTTTATACCATTACGTCAATACAAATACTCATAAGAAATCAACCCATTTTAGCCATTACCGCAGATATATAGAGCGCAGTAACGCTAAAGCTGAAAGTATGTTATAATATCTGTTTGAAAAAAGTACTCCCTCATGAACACTGTAGAAGTCCAACACGTAGTAAAAACATTCGCGGATAAAGTCGCTGTAGACGACCTTTCTTTCTCCGTGGCTCCGGGCGAGATATTCGGCTTGATCGGCCCCAACGGCGCCGGTAAAACTACCACTCTCAAGATGATGATGGATATCATCAAGCCGGATTCCGGCGAGGTAACCATTCTCGGCGAAAAGCTTAGTGAAGCAACGAAAAATAAACTCGGTTACCTGCCGGAGGAACGCGGACTCTACAAAAAGCAGCGTGTCCTCGATACTATCGTTTACCTTGCCTCACTCAAGGGCATGAGCGAACGCTCCGCCGAGGAAAAAGCCAACCGAATGCTTGAGCAGACCGGTATGCTGCCGCATGCCCGCAAGAAAATCGAAGAGTTGAGCAAGGGCATGAGCCAAATTATCCAGTTTATCGTCACTACCATCCACGACCCGCAGCTTCTTATACTGGATGAGCCTTTTTCCGGTCTTGACCCGGTTAATACCGAATCATCGATAAAAATGGTGCTTGACCTGAGAAACCAGGGCAAAGCCGTTATTTTAAGCACTCACCAGATGAACCAGGTCGAGGAGCTTTGCGACCGGATTTTAATGGTCAATAAGGGGAAGGCGGTGCTTTACGGAGGAATTGCTGAAATCAAGTCCAGGTACAAAAACAATTCCGTCCGGCTGGATTATGAGGGGGAACTGGGGGAATTGCCGGGCGTTACCGACAAACGCGTGTATAAGACTCATGTCGAGCTGTTTCTGGACGACAAGACGTCTCCGCAGCAGCTGCTGGAATACCTGCTTAGCCGCGGTATCATCGTCAACCGCTATGAAATTGCCACTCCTCCCCTGAACGAAATATTTATCAAGGTCGCCGGTGAAAGCAATGAATAAAACGGTCCTTATATTCCGGCACGAATTCCTGTCCACGATACGCCGTATGGGATTCATCATCATGACCCTTATCGTGCCGCTCGTCGCTATCCTGGGGATAGTGATTTACCAGATTGTATCGGGAGTCGCCCAGCCATCGGAAGAAATCACTAAAATTGGATATGTCGATGCGGTAGGAGAATTCGAGCAATATACCACCCAGGGCAACATTAACCTGGTACGGTTTGAAACGATAGATGAAGCGAATAAATCTCTCGCCGCCAAAGATATCGAGGAATATATCGTCGTTGACCAGTCTTATTATTCAACCGGAATGATTAATCTATATACCCTGGAGAAACAGCTTATTCCCCCTCCCGAAACCGTCAGTGCCATCAAAAATTTCCTTTCCAGTAATCTTTTAACGGGCAAAATATCCGATGCAAACATTAGCCTGATTAACGCTCCTTTAAACGTAGCCACGATACGAC
>MGMT01000083.1 GCA_001796525.1 Chloroflexi bacterium RBG_13_51_52
GTTTAGAGCCAGCCAGCATCGCCGGGTATTTCTGCCAGATTATCGGCTCCTCGAAATCGCTGGTGTCTTGGCCGTCCATGAATCCCATGACCACCTCGGTCTTCACGAAGTAAGGCCGGATACAGGTGATAGCGATGCCCGTTTCCCGCCGCATTTCCCGCGCCAGACCCATGGTGAATCTCTCCACACCCGCCTTGGTGACGCCGTAGGCAATGTTCATGCGTATCTGGTGCGCCAGAATAGAGGAAACATTGATAATCATACCGCTCTTCTTCTCTATCATATGCGGCAGGACTACCTTGGAGCAGAGGAAGGTGCCGTCCAGGTTGACGGAAAGAATCAGCCTCCAGCGACGGTAAGGCAGGTTGAGGAAGGAGTCCTGCGCGGTGACGCCGGCATTGTTTACCAATACGTCAATCTTGCCGAATTTCTCCAGCGATTTATTGACGATATTGTTGACATCATCTTCTACGGTGATATCACCGCCGAGGGATAGTGTTTTCCTTCCAAGAGCTTCTAACTCTTTGGCGGTCTCCGCCAGTTTGCCGTCATCGGTAACACGGTCGCATATAACGAGGTCGGCACCGGCTTCCGCCATACCCAGCGAGATTGATTTGCCCAATCCCTGTCTCGCGCCGGTTACCAGAACAACTTTGCCATTCAATGGAAGTGCCATTTTAAAGCCTCCTTTTTCAATATTAACCTATCTTTTAGGTAAGCATACCGTAATCGAGCGGGAAGAGACCAGCGGTCTGGTTTTTAGCAGCGTCGGAAGCCAGGTAAAGAGCAATGGCTGCTACATCGTCAGGCTCGCCGAAGCGCCCGATAACCGTCTGGCTTAACATCCTGTCGTTTATCCCCGGCATTTGCAAGAAGGGGTCGGACAGCCGACTGTGCACCCAGGCGGGCGCAATGGAATTGACGCGGATATTCCATTTTCCCCATTCTTTAGCCATGACGCGGGTCATGTGCATGACCGCCGCTTTGCTGATGCAATAGACGCCCAGCGTTTCTTCCGTCCTGATGCCCATGTAGGACGTGATATTAATAATGCTGCCTCCACCCTGCTCTTTCATAATGGGGGCAATCTGTTTGCACAGGAAGAAGGGCCCTTTGACATTAACGCTCATCACGTTATCCCACTGCCATTCCTCGACATCCGTGAGGGGCACCATGAAGCTGGAGCCGGAACTGTTGACGACGATATCGATACGTCCGCACTCTTTCATGACGGCATCAACCAGGGCTTTGATAGTATCAAGTTTGCCAAGGTGCCCGGCTATCCCCAGGACTTTGCCTTTTGACTTGGCTGTGATTTCAGCCGCGGCTTTGTCCAGGTTTTCCTGCTTGCGGCTACTGATGACGACATCGGCGCCGGCAACGGAATAAGTCTCGGCGATGGCTTTACCGATATCCCCGGCCCCGCCGATGACCAGGGCAACTTTGCCTTTCAAAGAAAATTGAGATATGTCCATGCATTACTCCTTATTTTCTATACTTTTTTATATGTCATTGCGAGGCCGAAGGCCGTAGCAATCTCTATCATCGACTTAATTCTAATCAGTGATTGCCACGCTTCGCTCGCAATGACAATTATTTCTTATTCCACTTTAATAATACAGGCATCCGCCTGTGCCAGGCCACCGCAAATAGCGCCCATAGCATAACCGCCGCCCCGCCTTTGCATCTCGTACATCAGGTTCATGACAAGCCGGGCTCCGCTGGCGGTATTAGGATGCCCGATGGCGATAGCGCTGCCGTTGACGTTCATCTTTTCCCGCATTGCTTTATATTTACTCTTGTCATTATTGACGGCAACCATCATGGACACCAGGGGGACACAGGCGAAAGCCTCATTAATTTCCATGACAGTCATATCGTCAAAGGTCAGGTTGGCTTTATTAAGAGCTTTCAGCATAGCATAGCCGGGTCCCTCCGGCATACGGCTGGCATTAAGCGCAATTGATACCGAGGTTACCACCGTGCCCAGCACCTTGAGACCGAGTTCTTTCGCTCTCTTACGAGTCATCAGCAGGATAGCCGTGGCGCCGTCGTTCAGTCCGGGTGCATTGCCGGCGGTTATCATGCGGGTATTGTAAATCGGTTTTAGTTTGGCAAGTCCCTCCATGGTCGTGCCGGGTCGATACTGCTCATCGACATCCAGCACCTTGGGATCGCCTTTAGGCTGCGGGATGGACATAGGCATAATCTCATCCTTGAACTTGCCGGCTTCCCATGATTTACCATAGTTGGTATGGCTGCGGGCCGACCACTCGTCCATATCCTCACGGGTAAATTTATATTCGTAAGCCACGTTGTCGCTATCGACGGAAACGGGGTTGAAGTCTTTATAGCCGAGGGCTACCAGAGGGTCCTCCATTTTAACATCCGCCAGACGGTGACCGCCGAAGCGGAGACCCCTTACCACCAGAGGAGACTGTCCGAAAGAAGCCGCACCGCCGGCAATGGCTACCTCTATTTCTCCGGCCGCCATTTCCATAGCCGCCAGCTTCACTGCATGCATCGCAGAAACGCATGCCATGTCGAAGGAGACGGACACCGTCTCGTGGGGCAGTCCCGCTCTGATAAGCGACTGGCGGGCAGCGACGGGGGTATATGGGTCGCGGCAGGCGGATGTATCCCCCACGCCCCAGAAAACCTCGTTGATAACATCAGGTTTGACACCAGCCCTCTTAACAACCTCACGCATCGGTATCGCGCCAAGTTCATAGTAATCAATGTTAGCGAGCGAGCCGCCGAACCTGCCGAATGGCGTCCTGGCTGCCGCCACGATTACAACATCTTTATCACTTGCCATTTTTACCTTCCTTTTCTAATTGTGTATATATATTTCTGACATTTTATTTCTGGGTATAATCGTAAAAGCCGCGGCCGGTCTTGCGCCCGAGGTCGCCGGAGCGCACCATATTCTTTAAAAGCGGGGCGGGCATCAGCCTCTCGCCGAACTCTTCGTACATCGTCTCTAGTCCGTGCATAACAACGTCGGCGCCGGCAAGGTCGCAAAGCTCCAGCGGGCCCATCGGATGGTTGAGGCATAGTTTTATAGCCTTATCTACCTCTTCCGGCTTGTTGCCGTCCATAACGCAGTAGAAAGCCTCATTCATCAGCGCGTCAACAAGTCGTGAGACGATGAAACCGGCGTAGTCCCGAGCTTCGCAGGGTTCTTTACCGATTTTCTTCACGTATTCCTTGGAGGCTTCGAGGACAGCATCGGTGGTGTGCCTGCCCGGTATAACCTCCACCCCCTTCATCACCGGCACCGGGTTCATGAAATGTATCCCGATAACCCTCGCAGGATTTTTCGTAGAGGCGGCGATTTCGCCGATGGGAAGGGACGAGGTATTGGTAGCAAGAATAGCATCCGGCTTGCATATTTCATCAAGCTGTTTAAATATATTTTTCTTTAAATCCAGTATTTCCGGCGCCGCCTCAATAACAAGGTCGGCATCTTTAGCGTCTTTCATATTTATTGTGGTCTTGATGCGGGCTAATACGGTAGCTTTATCGGCCTCTTTCATCGTTTCTTTTTTCACCATCCGGTCAAGGCTCTTCTCGATGGTTGCCATGCCCTTCTGTATAAACTCGTCCTTAATGTCGGACATCACCACGTCGTAGCCGGCCTGGGCGCTTACCTGGGCTATACCGTTGCCCATCGTCCCAGCTCCAATTACAAACACTTTTTTAATCGCCACAGTAGTAAACCTCCTTAAGGTTGTTTTTACCTGTTCTTAAATACTGCTTTCCTTTTTTCCAGGAAGGCGTCCATGCCTTCTTTCCGGTCCTCGGTGGCAAAGCAGAGGGCATTGCATTTCGTCTCCATGTTAAGGCCGGAAGCCATATCCGTATCTATGCCGGTGTTGATTGCCATTTTAGCCATCGCCAGAATGGGCCCACTCTTACCGGCTAACTTTTTCGCCCATTCCATGGCTTCTTCCATCAGCTTTTCCGGGGGTACTACTTTATTAACGAGACCGAGGTTGAGAGCGGTAGCAGCGTCAATCATATCCCCAAGGTAAATCATTTCCTTGGCTTTAGCGGCGCCAATGAGGCGCGTGAGGCGCTGGGTCCCGCCGGCGCCGGGAATCAATCCCAGGTTTATCTCCGGCTGGCCGAAGCGCGCTTTCTCCGAGGCAATACGGAGGTCGCAGCACATGGAAAGCTCGCAGCCGCCGCCAAGGGCGTAGCCATGGATAGCGGCGATAGTGGGCTTGGTAAGCGCGTAAATGAAGTCGGAAGTTTTACGGATGGTTGCCATGAACTTCTGGATTTCCAGAGGGCCCATGTTCTGCATCTCGGCGACATCGGAACCGGCGCCAAAAGCTTTCTCGCCGGCACCGGTCAGGACAGCCACCCTTACCTCGGGGTCATTCTCGATGGACTCGAAGACGTTATAGAGTTCGTTGTAGACGGTGCTATTGAGGGCGTTTAATTTATCCGGGCGGTTGAGAGTGACGACGCCGATGCCTTCTTTTTTCTCGTAAAGTAAAGTCGTGTAAGTCACAGTCTTATCTCCTCTCTGCTTGATTTGAACGTTCCAGATAGCGTACTCATTCCAGTTGACCGAGGTGATTGGGGTTCTGTTTGAGAAGAAAATTCCTCTCATAGTTTAAGCTAACATGCGTGCGAGTGTCAAGGCGAAACTACTTTACCATACGCATGTTTTGCCACCGGATTAATGGCATGATATAATTTGTTACTCTATGAACGATTTCGCAATAATTGCTGCATACTACGACGAGTTATACGTAAAACCCGAGCAATATAAAATTGAAGCTGCCAAAGCTATGGCACTCATAGAAACCTATAAACTAAGCGGCGGTAATGAGTTACTCGATCTCGCCTGTGGCACAGGTGGCCATATAACATATTGGCACGACCACTACTGCGTTACCGGACTGGACATAAGTCCAGAGATGTTGTCATATGCCATTCGTAAGTTTCCGGATGTCAAGTTCCATCGCGGTGATATGGTGGACTTTACTATCAACCAGAAATTCGATGCTCTTGTATGTTTATACGGCTCAATCGGTTTCATACGCACACTAGAGAACTTGAAAAAGACGCTGATCACTTTCGCGGCGCATATGAATCCGGGCGGTGTGCTCTGTCTGACGCCATGGTCGACTCAAGAAGAGTTCAAACCTAAGATTGTCGTTGACGCTGTGAAACACCCAAACGTTCGCATTGCCCGCATGGAAAATGTTAAACTCAAAGCGCCGGGTCTAATCGTAGTAGATTTCCACCACCTGATAGGTCGCGACGGTGTAGTTACCTACAATACCCAGTCAATCGAAATCGGACTATTCTCACGGCAACAATATATCGATGCTATCGCTGGGGCTAAATTAGAGTTAATGGAGTATTATCAAGGTTCGGATATACCTATGGGGGTCTTCGTAGCTCGCAAATCCTTGCAGGCTAAAAGGTCATAGTCGCCGCCGATTAAATTGACATTCCCTGCTGTGTTCGTTAAACTTTTCTTAACTGCCATAGAATGCCGTTTTTCATAGAGGTTTTTTAATATGCCGGATATAGATGCCGTTGCTCAAAGCCTGGCAGCAGAGCTAAAGAATAGAAAATCTGACTATACAGAAGCGCGTTTCGAGGAAAGCCAGACCAGCCACATCGTTTACCGCGGCAAGGTCATGGAGTCCATCGGGCGTTCTACAGCTTCCGGCGGTAACGTGCGGGCGCTGGTAAAAGGCGGGTGGGGATTCACCAGCTTTAACGACTTCGCCAAACTTCCCGACCGTGTTTCGCTGGCTGTCGAGCAGGCGCGGTCAGCCGGCACCGGCAAGAGTAATCTGGCACCGATAGAATCCGCCGTAGACAACATACCTAGCGGAGTTTCACAGGACCCCGTGACCATACCGCTGGCGGACAAGAAACGCCTTCTGGATGAGTACAACGAAATCATCTGGAGTATCCCCCAGATAAAGACCTCCAATATTAACTATTCGGACAGTCGTAAGAAAGTCGTTTTCCTGAACTCGGAGGGTAGTTATATCACCCAGGAAAGGGCGGATGTCGCCCTGCGGCTGACGGCCATTGCGGCTAAAGATAGTGAAGTTCAGCAGGTAGGATTGAGCATTGGCAGCCGGGGTGACTTCAAAGCTATAAAGGGTCTCCACCAGAAAATTAAAGAGATGTCCCAGAATGCCGTGGCACTGCTTACGGCGCCGCAGGCTAAAGGCGGCGAGTATACCGTCGTCCTCGACCCCATTCTGGCGGGCGTCTTCGTGCATGAGGCTTTCGGACACCTGTCCGAGTCAGATTTCGTTTACGAGAACGACCGGATGCAGGAAATAATGGTGCTGGGCAGGCAGTTCGGCGTAGAGCAGCTTAATATCGTCGATTCGGCAGCGGAGCCGGGGCTGCGGGGCAGCTATAAATACGACGACGAAGGCACTCCTTCCGTCAAGACCTACCTGATACGGGAAGGAAAGCTCGTGGGCAGGCTGCACTCGCGGGAGACCGCTGCTAAAATGAATGAAAAGCCGACGGGCAATGCGCGGGCTATCAACTACCGCTACCCGCCCATCGTGCGCATGACCAACACATACATCGAGCCGGGGTCTATCTCTTTCGAGGAGATGATTTCCGATATCAAAGAGGGTATCTACGCCAAGAACTGGTACGGTGGCATGACGAGCATGGAGATGTTCACCTTCTCCGCCGGCGAAGCCTACATGATTCGCAAGGGTAAAATAGCCGAGGCTATCCGGCCTATCATGCTCACCGGCAACGTCTTTAACACTTTAAAGAATATCGACGCCATCGGCAACGACCTGGATATGAACCAGGGCGGTGGCTGCGGTAAAGGCGGCCAGATGCCGCTGCCGGTATCCAACGGCAGCCCGCATATCCGCATCCAGCGCTGCCTTGTCGGAGGTAAATAAATGGAACAAATCCTCGCCCGGGCTGAAAAGGTCGCTAAAGAAGCCGAGGTCTTTGAGGTTTCTTCCGAAGAGACCCAGGTCCGGTTCGAATCTAACCGACTGAAGCAGATGCAGACCAACCAGTCGACGAGTATCGCTTTGCGCATCATCAAGGACGGCAGGGTTGGCTATGCTACCGCCGCCGGCACAGCAGACGGACAGCAACTGGTCAAGGATGCCGTGGAGACCGCCGCCTTCGGGAGCGAGGCTAAATTCAAGCTTCCCGGCGATACGCGTTATCCGAAGGTAGATATTTACGACTCCGCCGTGCAGGCGGTCCCGATTAAAGAAATGGTAGACCTGGGCGAAGCTATGGTAGCTACAGTCACCGGTCATACACCAGGCATTATGTGCGATGCCATTGTGAGCCGCAGCGTGATGACCGTCCGCCTTATCAACTCCCGCGGCGGCCAGGCGGAATATAAAAAAAGCTTTTTCGGTCTGGATATCGAAGGCAATCTTATTCAGGACACGGATATGCTTTTCGTGGGGGAAAGCGAGAATTCCTGCCACCCCCTCTCCGATACTAAAAAAGTAACGGATATAGTTCTCAAGCAGCTTGAACTGGCAAAGAACAGGGCGAAGTCGCCTACTAAAGTATTGCCGGTTGTTTTTACGCCCAACGGGGTCGCCAGCGCCCTGATTATGCCCCTTTTATCCGCCTTCAACGGCAAGATTGTGTATGAGGGCGCTTCACCCATAGGTAATAAAACCGGGCAAAAAATTTTCGATAAAAATTTCAGCCTCCGGGATGACCCTTTGGTTGCTTTCCGCCCGGCGAGCCGCCCCTGCGACGATGAGGGGGTCGCCAGCCAGCGCACACTACTTATCAACAAAGGCATCGTAAGGGGATTTCTCTACGACCTGCAAACGGCAGCACTGGCGGGAAAGAAAAGCACAGGCAACGGCAACCGGGGCCGCGGCAGCCTGCCCGCGCCGGCTCCCAGCGCTCTGGTCGTTACACCCGGTAAAACAACCTTCGATGAAATGGTCCAGGATATCAAAGAAGGGCTGGTCATCGAGCAGTTGATGGGGGCGGGACAGGGCAACATCCTCGGCGGGGATTTCAGCGGCAACGTTTTATTAGGTTACAAGATAGAAAATGGTAAAATAGTAGGTAGAGTGAAGGACACGATGGTCTCCGGTAATGTCTATAAAATCCTTAAAGACATCGCCGCCATCGGCAGCGAGACGCGCTGGGTGGGGGGATTTTTACAGACCCCACCCTTCTATTGTAAAGGGTTATCGGTGTCGAGTAAGGGATAAGGGGGAGAAGAAATCACTCTCCATCTCCTTTAACAAAAGGGAGACGAGAAAACAGGAGCACTAAAATGACTAACGATATTATAAGAATAACCGCCCGGCCCAAGCTTAACGCCCCTAACCTTTTAGCGGCCTGGCCCGGCATCGGCAACGTCGCTATGATTATAGCTAACTATTTAAAAGCCAAGCTCAGCTTTAAAGAACTGGGCTACCTGGAACCATCATACTTCTTTGACCCCATCGGCGTACTTGTGAGAGACAACGTCGTCGAAGAACCCAGCTTCCCTCAAAGCGACTTTTATTACTGGAAGAACACGGGCGGCGGTAAAGACTTGATTCTCTTCATCGGCGATGACCAGCCGGCATCGAAAGGATATGACCTGGCACACTGCGTCCTTGACGTCGGCCAGAGGTTCGGCGTACAGCGCATTTATACCTGCGCCGCGGCGATAACCCGCATCCACCATACCGAGCCTCCCAAGGTCTGGGGCGTAGCAACGAGTCACCTGCTGTCCAGCGAACTAAAAGCCTATAATCTAGAGCATTCGAGTAACCTGCAAATCGCCGGTCTGAACGGCTTACTGTTAGGCGTTGCCAAAGAGCGAGAATTAGACGGCATCTGCCTGCTCGGCGAAGTGCCCGTTTACGCCAGCCGCGTACCTAATCCCATGGCTGGCCTGGCTGTTCTTAAAGTATTGACCAGCATGCTTGGTATTAAAGTAGATTATACCGAGCTCGCCAAGATGGCTATTGAAGCGGGAGAAAGAATCAAACAGGTAGCCGCCCAGGCCATGGAAGAGTATATCGATTATTTTACCGAACCCATCTGGGAACGCGGTGAAGAAGAGGATGAGGAACAAGAGGAAAACTAAAGCTATTAACCAGGTTCCTTCTAAGGTATGATATTCAAGAAAAGCAGTCATCTTGCCGGATTAGGACCTTTGCACGGCAACGTCATCACCGGCAAAAAAACAAAGCTCCGCGAGAAAAAACTCTCGGATGTACACAACGACTACCATTGGCAGTCCGACCCCGAGCTGGCGAAACTCGACGCCGCCCCCACGCTCGATATGTCGTTCGCCATTTATCTGCTGGACTATTCATCGGTACTGCACCACAAGGATAACAGGTACCCACTGGCTATAGAAACCCTCGAAGGCAAGCATATCGGTAACTGCACGTGCTACGATATCGACGGAAAGAAGAGGGAGGCGCAGTTGGGCATTATGATAGGCGACCGGGACTACTGGGATAAAGGCTATGGAGGCGATGTAATCGACACTCTAATCGACCATATTTTCAATACCTCGACTCTCAACCGACTTTACCTCAAAACACTGGACTGGAATGAGAGGGCCCAGAGGTGCTTTCTCAAATGCGGGTTTGCAGATTGCGGACAGCTAAAACGTGACGGTCACAATTTCATACTCATGGAGCTTAAACGCGAGCAATGGGAAAAGAGGCAGAACGCCTGAAATATCAATGAAAGCCGGAAAAATCACTTTTAGCCCAATCAAAGAAACCGACCTGCCGCTCCTGCACAAGTGGTTTAATACACCGCACGTGAGTGAATGGTGGGAGATTGACGGCAATCACCATCCTTCTTTAGATGAGATAACAAAGCATTATTCCCCGCGTGTTATAGGCGATGAACGTGTTGATGTTTACCTGATAATTCATGATGGCACGCCCATCGGCATGGTGCAGTCCTGCAAAATGGACGATTTTCCAGAAGAAAAAACGAATTTCGGACTCGACCGGAGCTGCGCCGGTATCGATATCGTAATCGGCGAGGCAGATTACGTTCACCGCGGTCTGGGCAGCGGTATTATCAGGGATTTCCTTAAAGAGATTATTTTTAGAGAGTACGATGTAGACTACTGCATCGTCGACCCCCATGTAAAAAATGAAATAGCGATTAAAGCGTATTTTAAGGCAGGCTTTAAATACCTGAAGACCGTCTGGTATCAAAAGGAAAGCGTGCAAGAACATATTTTGATTATTAATCGCGAAGAAGTCGAACGTGATGAGGAAAAATCGGGAGTGAAATCCAGGGGGTAAAGTCTATTAAAGCTGATTATCAGCCTATCGAGTGGCTAGGCGACCGTGTCAGGATAATCGACCAGACACGGCTGTCGCAAGAGGAAATTTACCTTGAGCTGGACAACTATCGCAGTGTAGCTGCAGCCATCAAGGAACTGAAAATAAGGGGGGCGCCCGCTATCGGGATAGCCGGAGCGTACGCTGTTGCCCTGGGAGCTTCAAAAATTCATGCCACGAGCCGAGGCGAGTTTTTAAAAAAACTGCAAAGCATAATCGATGCTATAGCCGCTACCAGACCGACCGCGCGTAATCTTTTTTTTGCCCTGGAACGCATGAAAAATACAGCAGAGACAGGCAAGAACCTGCCGGACATCAAAAAAGCTCTTGTAGAAGAAGCGGTGAAAATACACCGGGAGGAAGCCGATGCCACCCGCCATTTGAGTCTGTTCGGGGTAGAGCTGCTTAAAGACGGCTGGACGGTCCTGACGCACTGCAATACCGGACCGCTAGCGACATCCGGCTACGGCACCGCCCTGGGCATAATCATTACGGCATATAAACAGGGTAAAAAGATAAAAGTCCTCGCCGATGAGACCCGCCCGCTATTACAGGGGGCGCGGCTAACCGCCTGGGAGCTTAAAAGAGCCGGAGTGCCGGTGACGCTGATTACCGACTCCATGGCGGGGTACTTTATAAGGGGAGGCAAGGTGGACTGCGTTATCACCGGCGCCGACCGCATCGCGGCAAATGGAGATGCGGCGAATAAAATCGGCACTTATACACTGGCGGTATTAGCCAAAGAAAACGGCATTCCTTTCTATATCGCCGCGCCGGTCTCTACCATCGATATTTCTTTAAAGACAGGAGAGCAAATACCTATCGAAGAGCGTAAACCGGAGGAAGTGACTCATTTCCAGGGCGTACGCATTACACCGGAAGGCATTACGGCTGCCAATCCCGCCTTCGATGTGACGCCGCATAAGTACATAACCGCTATTATCACCGATAAGGGAATCATCAAAGAGCCGTACGCAGAGGGAATTAAAAAGATACTCTAAAAAGAAAAACCCCCGGCGGGGGTTAAGGGATATTTTTAAATTATGCATATATTATACCACATAATGAAATGAATTGTCAAATTTTTGTTCTTAGCGGAGTAAAATGAACGCACCGAAGACATTACTTCTCACCGGGGCGCACCCGGACGATGAGACTCTGGGAGTAGGCGCAACACTGGCGCAGTACGCCGCGGCTGGCTACAAAGTCTACTATATCTGCGGGACGCGCGGCGAAGTGGGCGAGGTTGCCCCCGAATTCATGCAGGGATACGCTTCCATTGCCGATTTACGCACCTACGAATTGAAGTGCGCGGCAGAGGCGCTCGGGTTAGCCGATGTGATTTACCTGGGCTATCGGGATTCCGGCATGGCCGGCATGGAGGACAATAAACACCCCAATGCTTTAGCGGCAGCGCCGGTAGAAGAGGTTGCCAGGCGCATCGTCGAGATAATCCGCAGGCTCAAACCGGAAGTCATCATCACTTCCGACCCGATAGGAGGGTACGGTCATCCCGACCATATCGCAATTCACAGGGCTACGGTGATGGCATTCAGCGCGGCAGGTGACCCGCAAAAGTACCCCGAGTACGGCCCGGCGTTCCAGCCGCAGAAGCTGTATTTCCACGTCTTTCCCTTCCGGTTTCTCAAGTTCATGGTGAAGGCAATGCAGTTCTTCGGGCGGGATGTACATCACATGGGGCGGAACAAAGACATCGACCTTGCCTCTTTCGTGGAACCGGAATTCCCGGTTCACTGCGTGATACGGCTGAAAAAGAAGTCTCTCGAAACAAGGAACCGGGCGGTAGTCTGCCATGCCAGCCAGACATCCGGAGGCGCACCGCGGCGGGGCCTATTCGGTATGATTAACCGGTTGTTCGGGCATCGGGACTGCTATATGCGCGCCGAACCGCCGGTGAAGGGTCGACTCCACGAGCGCGACCTGTTTGAAGGCGTAAAGTAATTCAAAGGAGCACATTATGAATGACAAGTCGATGGAAGCCAGAATCAATACCATGGAGTCGGAAATAAAGACCCTTAAGAGGCAGGTAAAAGCCAGGGACAAACAGATACAGACTTTACAGGACATCGAAGATATCAAGAGACTGCAGTGCGCCTACGGCTATTACCTGGAGCACTGGATGAGCGACGAAATCATCGACTGCTTTTCCAAAAGCCCGGAGGTCT
>MGMT01000084.1 GCA_001796525.1 Chloroflexi bacterium RBG_13_51_52
GCTTCGACTATATCGCGTAAAGCCAGGTATCTTACCCCGGGGTCATCCCCTTCCAGCAGCCAGTCGGTCGGGTCCCCTTTCAATGCTTTTTTCCAGTCCTGTCGTTTTGCCATCTTATCCTCCCCTGCCGTAAAAGTATCATTCTAGAGATTAATCGTTGTCACCAGCTCCTTTTGCTTTTTCGGCGAGCCGGGAACTCTGAACTTCTTGATGTCGATGCGGGGCACGGCTGTCTCTTTAGCCCTTTCCGCCTGCGGCGCCCAGTCGTAAGGGACGCGGTAGGCGCGGTAAATCAGGTACATGTTAAACATCCGGTGCTTGTAGGGGCTGATGTATTCCCACACCGTTTCCTGCCCCGCCGTCACCTCGATAATCCTCCCGCCGTTGCCTTCTGTTATCAGCGTGTTGCCGTTGGGCAGCCTCTGCGCTGAACTCACGAAGCTGCTATAGAGGCGGCTTCCCCCGGGAAAGGGTCCGGGTGCGGGATATTGCCATTTGATTTCCAGTGTTATCGGGTCGAACTCCAGCACCCGTGAAAAGTCCCGCCGCGCGTTATCGAAACCTGTGGGAGCGCCGGGATTGGGCGCGCCGTAGCCGGCTGCTCCGCCGTTATCGAAGAGCAATATATTCCCCTCCCCCGGCAGTCCCCGCGGTATCAGGTGCGCGTGGTGCTGCCCGATTATCTGACCTATCTTGCGCAGGGCTTTAGTCGCGGTGAAATATGGCCCCAGCTGCCAGACTATCTTGCCGGTTTTTCTATCTATGATGGCGATGATATTCGTCTGCCGCCCGTCCCAGATGATGTTGTCGGGATGAAAGCGCTTGTCTCCGCCGTCATAGAGCTTGTTGGGCCCCAGCATTGACATCGAGTTCATGTGCATCCAGTCGCCCAGTCCTCCGCCCGCCGGTTTCATGCCCGGGTTGCGCTTTATGGTTGTTTTTGCCCGATGACTGAATCCCATTTCCTCGAAGTGCTCGCTGCAGACCCATTCCCACGTAATCTTGCCCCGCCCGTCCACTTCTATAATCGTGTCGTCCACCAGTACCTTGTCGCTTATGCTGGGTTTTTTTATGTCTTTGTGGCAGAGTATCAGCGTCTTGCCCCCGCTGGTTTTCGGCTCCATGCCCGGCACGTAATACCCCACCGGGTTCCCCTCCCTCTGGTAATCGTGGTGCTGCCGCGCCATCCAGCGCGGTTTCTGCCGCGGGTCTTTCACCTGCTCGTATTTATCGAACTTCCAGACGGTGTTGCCGTCCCAGTCCGCTTCCACCACGTCGACCATGTCCTGGTAGCCGTATTTGAAGTTGCGCACCCCCGTGCTGCCCATGATGTGCCCGCCTGGCAGCATTTTATTAGGCATCCCGTCCAGCCCCTTCCAGCGGTTGACCGCGTTGCCGTTCATGTCTTTCAGCACCGCCCCGTAACCGTTTTTCCGGTGCAGCTCCGCCTGGAACAGCGTATAGCCGTTCCAGCATTTCTCCGGCTCGTAAATCGTCGTCCCTGTTGGATATATGGATGGAGGCATTTTTACGTCCCTCCCGTTTTAAGTACCTACATCTTACCCGACCCGCCCCCATTTTTCCACCCCGCCCTTTCCTCACGTTGTCATTCTGAACGTAGTGAAGAATCTAGGTGTGGGGTAAGGTAAAATGTTACCCCCTTGCCCCTTTGAGAAATCCATCCCCCTGTCCCCCTTCCTTTGCCAAAGGAAGGGGGATAAAGATAGAAAGAGGGGTCTGCACCCCTCTTAAACGCCCCGTTTGGGGTATTGGCGTCCCTCCTTCGTAAGGAGGGATAAGAGGGAGATTTTGCCCAAAAAAAGAGGGGGGCTCTTAACCCCCCTCTTTAAATTTAATTATCTGAAGTTTCTAAACCTCTCTAAATTCCCCCTCAACCGTGCCCTCGTCTTTACCACCCTCTCCCCCTTCGGCAGGTGGCTCTCCTCCTTCTGGCGGCGGCTGTGCCCCGCCGGGCGGCGGTTGCTGCTGCTGACTGTACACCGCCTGGCCTATCTTCTGCATCGTTTCGTTGAGCGACTGCGTGGCGCTCTTGATAGCTTCGGTATCCGTGCCCTTTAAAGCTTCCTTTACCGCCGCTATTTTAGTTTCCGCCTCGCTGTTCAGGTCCGCCGGAATCTTGTCCTTGTTGTCCCGCAGCGATTTCTCCGCCTGGTACGCCATCGTGTCGCCCATGTTCTTGGCTTCGATTTCCTCGCGGCGCTTGGCATCATCGGAGGCATGCATTTCCGCTTCTTTCTGCATCTTGCTGATCTCGTCCTTGGAAAGTCCGCTGGACGCTGTAATCGTTATCTTCTGCTCCTTGCCGGTGCCCTTGTCCTGCGCTCTTACATTGAGGATGCCGTTGGCGTCGATATCGAAGGTGACCTCGACCTGCGGTATGCCTCTTGGCGCCGGTAATATCCCGTCGAGCATGAATCTGCCGAGCGTACGGTTGTCGTTTGCCATGGGCCTTTCGCCTTGGAGGACGTGTATTTCCACGCTCGGTTGACTGTCGGCCGCCGTGCTGAATATCTGGCTCTTGGCGGTGGGGATGGTCGTGTTGCGCGGTATCAGTGGCGTCGCCACGCCGCCGAGCGTCTCGATGCCTAATGTGAGAGGCGTCACGTCGAGTAGCAGTACGTCCTTGACCTCTCCCTTGAGCACGCCGGCCTGTATGGCGGCGCCTATGGCTACCACCTCGTCCGGGTTGACGCTCTTGTTCGGCTCCTTGCCGAATATCTGTTTTACTTTATCCTGTACCAGCGGCATGCGCGTCTGCCCGCCGACCAGTATTACTTCGTCGATTTGCGCGGCGGTCTTGCCGGCGTCCTTAAGCGCCTGTTTGCATGGCTCCATGGTCTTTTCCACCAGGTCCATCACCAGCTGCTCCAGCTTGGCGCGGTTGAGCGTGATGTTCATGTGCTTGGGTCCGCTGGCATCCGCCGTGATGAAGGGCAGGTTGACCTCGGTCTGCTGCACACTGGAAAGCTCAACCTTGGCTTTTTCCGACGCTTCCTTGAGGCGCTGTAGGGCTGTCTTGTCGTTGCTTAGGTCGATGCCCTGGTCTTTCTTGAACTCGGCAATCAGCCACTCCATGATTCTCTGGTCGAAGTCCTCTCCGCCCAGGTGCGTGTCGCCGTTGGTGCTCTTTACCTGGAACGTGCCTTCGCCCAGCTCCAGGATGGATATATCGAAAGTGCCCCCGCCGAGATCGTATACGGCGATGGTCTCGTCCGTTTTCTTGTCCAGTCCGTATGCCAGCGCTGCCGCCGTCGGCTCGTTGATAATTCTTAATACGTTCAGTCCCGCGATGGCGCCGGCGTCCTTGGTTGCCTGCCGCTGCGCGTCGTTGAAATATGCCGGCACGGTAACGACGGCGTCGGTTATCTTCTCGCCCAGGTAAGCCTCGGCGTCCGCCTTTAGCTTCTGTAAAATCATCGCCGATATCTCCGGCGGACTGTACTCTTTGCCCCCCATCGATACCCGCACATCGTTATTCGCGGCTTTCGTCACTTTATAGGTCTTGCGCTTGGCGTCTTCCTCTACCGGCAGCTCTCGTCCCGCCGGCTCTCCGAACTTCCGCCCCATGAAGCGCTTGATGGCGTAGACGGTGTTTTCTGGGTTGACGATTGCCTGGCGTTTGGCTATCTGCCCCACCAGCCGCTCGCCGTTCTTGTTTATCGCCACCACCGATGGTATCAGCCGGCTGCCTTCCGAGCTGGTGATTACTACCGGCTCGCCTGCCTCCAGTACCGCCACCTCGCTGAAAGTAGTCCCTAAATCTATTCCTACTGCTTTTGCCATTTTACTCTTCCTCCTTTGACTCCTCTGTATCACCTTCCCCGTTGCCCACCGCTACCCGGGAAGCGCGGAGAAGTTTATCATTCAAAGTGTATCCTTTTAGATATTCCTCTACTATTATTCCTTCTTTGCCTTTTTCCTGCCTTATTGCCTCGTGAAAATTCGGGTCGAATGGTTCTCCCAGGGCATATATCGGTTTGACTCCCTGCCCCTCCAGGATAGTCCTGAACTTTTTCTCGACCAGTCGCACCCCCTCCACCCAGTCTTCCCCAGCGAATTCCTCCGGGACGGCTTTAAGCGCCCGCTCGAAGTCGTCAAGTACCGGCAGTATGCCGCACAGCAGGTTGGCGTTAGCGAAGCTGTTGAAATCCAGCCTTTCCTGCTCGGTGCGCCGCTTGTAGTTAATGAAGTCGGCTTGCGCCCGCTGCCAGTTGGCGAGGTATTCCTCCGCCCTTTTCTTTTCCTCGGCAAGCGCTTCCTCCGGGCTTATCGTGGATTCTGGAAGCTCTTCCGGTACTGCGTCTTCGTTATTCGGTTTTTCTTTTTCTTCCGGTTCTCTTGGTATCATAGTAAAATTCCGTGTTTGAGATTAGCTTTGTTCGCTGCGTATTTCTTTATAGTACAGCCCGCCTATCAGCTGGCTCAGCATCGACGATAAATAATAGACCGTGGGTATCGTATGTGAATAGGGCATCCTCGTAGGCCCCACCACGGCGAGGGTCCCGGAGACCTCTTCCGGCAGTCCGTAGCGGCAGATAACCACGCTGCAGTTCTGGATGGCGGTATTCTGATTTTCTTTGCCGATGATAACTTGAACGCCCGGCTGGCTTAACTTTGCCGGCACGATAACCTTAAGCAGGCCGCGCTGCTCTACCAGCTCCATGAGATTGCGCATCTGGTCGCTGTGCGCGAACTCCGGCTGGTCCAGCATGAAATGCCAGCCTTCCAGGTACGGTTCCTGGTACTCTTTGCTGTCTTCCGTATGCATGATTTCCACCAGGTATTCGGTCGCCTTTTTCTCCAGCGGCGTCAGCTCTTTCTTGCCCTTGGAAATCTCGCTGCTGCTTTTACCGGCGTAAATACTGTTTAATTTAATGCCGGCGGTTGAAAGGTCGGCTTGCGTTACCGCTTCGTCGAATGTCACTATCTTTTGCTTTACCACCGCCCCGTCGAGGACGGTAACCATTAAAGCGCGGGCGTCCTGCACGGCAATCAGTTCCAGGTGCTTTAGCTTGCAGTCCGTCGATTTCGGCAGGCTGACCACCGCTACGTTTTGCGTCAGTCTGGCAAGCAGCGAAGCCGTCAGGCTTACCCATGTCTCCACCTCTTTCTCTACCTGGTGAAAGGTGTGGCTTATCAGGTACTGCTCTTCACGCGGCAGGTTTATTTTGTCCATCGACTCCACGTAATAGCGATAGCCCTTGTCCGACGGTATGCATCCCGCTGACGTGTGTGGGCGTATGAGATAGCCGTCCTTTTCCATCTGCGCCATCTCGTTGCGGATGGTCGCCGGGCTTACCCCCAGGTTGGCTTTATCCGCCACTACCTGCGAGGGCACCGGCACCGCGCCGGCGATGTACTGCCGGACGATATAGTTTAATATTCTTCCGCTCCTGGCTGATATCATTTCAATCTCCGTTAGCAGTCTCCTTATCCGACTGCTAACCATATCTAATTTATCATTTTTGGGGGCATTTTGTCAAGAGATAAATATCACATCAATACAATAAATATCCCTGAAAACGTCTCCTCCCCTCTACCCTATTCCCTTCCTTGTCTCCCGAAGCTGAATATGTTAAACTGTAAACGTGGATATTACTTGGTTGGGACACTCCTGTTTCCGCATCCGCGGCAGTCAGGCAATCATTATTACGGACCCCTTTCCCCCCGGTCTGGGTTATACCCTCGGCAAGCAGACCGCCGATATCGTTACCGTCAGCCACCCCCACCCTTCCCATTCCTATGACGAGGGCGTTAGCGGACAGCATCGGCTGGTCAAGGGCCCCGGCGAATATGAAATCAGCGGCGTCTTGATGCTGGGGATAAGAACTTATCACGATTCTATAAAAGGGCAGGCGAAGGGGAAAAATACCGCCTACCTTATGGAAGTCGACGGCGTGGCTATCTGTCACCTCGGCGATATCGGCCACATCTTAAGCGATGAACAGGTCGAGGAATTGGGCAATGTCGATATCCTGATGGTGCCCGTGGGCGGCGTTTCCACGATTAATGCCTCTATGGCAGCCGGGATTATCCGCAAACTGGAGCCCAAGGTGGTGCTCCCCATGCATTATAAAGATGCCAAAAGCAAACGCGACCTCGAACCGGTGGAAAATTTCCTCAAGGAAATGGGGCAGACCCAATTAGAGCCCCGCCCCAAGTTCACCGTCTCCAGGACCAACCTGCCATTAAGCCTCCAGGTAGTCCTGCTGACTGCTTAACTCCCCACCGCATCGGCTGGTATTTGGTAAATGACTCCGTTTATTCCAATCTCATGAATCAGGCATTATCCAAGAGCTCGAATAAGGTCACCTACGGCATGTTCGCGCTCCATACGGTGCCGCATCGGTAGTTCGGGGTGTATCTGATAATTGTTGCCACGCCCTACTTTCTGTCGGATTATGTAGCCATCAGCGATAAGGTCATGGATCACTTTCTGAATAGCTCGCTCGGTAACACCTGCTTCTTGCGCAATCTCACGGCATGTAGCCTGCGGGTGTTTTACCAGGTAAACCAGCACCCTGCCGTGATAGGTTAAAAATGTCCATGGTCGCACTTTTGAATTTCTCATGGCATCTGCCTGTAATACTTGACTGCTCATAATTATTTAGGTTATTATATGAATGCTTATTCGTATTTTATAATTCGTATGTATTTTTTACCATTATAGCACCAATAGACAATGCAATCCACTGATTTAGAAAGGTAATACTCGCCATGGCCTGGAAAATAAAAAGCAACGGCAGGTACTCCACTCATACCCCTCATCATTAAATCTAATTACTTTATCATTCCACCGGCTTTTCTAACTTTGCCTTTTTTATGGTTGGTGAATGCCCGTACGTATCAATCAAATAACATTAACCGGATTAAAAGTTATATTTAAAAGGAAACGGTAGAAGAATATAAACCCTGAAAACTCACCCCCTTTACGATATGTAATTTGTAAAGCATTTCTGGAAGGGATATAGTAAATTATACTAAGGAGGCAATCTTGAAAAATTATCTTGCAGCTTTACAGGCTAAAACCAGCCAGAATAACTACAACAAATTAAGTGCCATAAATAATACAGAGGTGCACAAGGCTGTTTATGAGTCGGCTGAACTCTGTAATCCGGATACCATCTTTATCTGCAGCGATACTCCTGATGAGGTCGCCTATATCAGGAACATGGCGATTGTCGCCGGTGAAGAGAGCGCCGCTATAGCTACACCGGGGCATACCTTCCATTTTGACGGCCCCTATGACCAGGGGCGTGACCGGGCGGTAACCAAGCTCCTTGTGCCGAAGGGCGAATCTCTCAATGAGGCTCTCAACCAGATTGAACGGGAAGAGGGACTTACGGAAGTACAGGGGTTGTGTAAGGATTCGATGAAGGGGCGTACCATGATTGTACGCTTTCTCACCCTGGGCCCGGCTGATTCCGAATTCACTATTTATTGCCTGGAGTGCACCGATTCCTGGTATGTGGCTCACAGCGTCGACCTCCTGTACCGGAAGGGTTATGAAGCTTTCCGCAAAGCAGGCCCGGGGACGGAATTTTTCAATACCTTACACTCGGCGGGTAAAATAAACGAAAAAATGGTGAGTGTGAACCACGAAAAGAAACGTATTTATATAGATTACACCACGAACACGGTTTACAGCATCAATAACCAGTATGCCGGCAATTCCATCGGTTTTAAGAAACTGGCGCTCCGGCTGGCTATCCGCAAGGCGCATCAGGAAGGCTGGCTCGCCGAACACTTTATGATCATGGGCGTCAAGGGGCCGAATAAACGTAAGACCTACATTGCCGGTGCCTTTCCCAGTGCCTGCGGCAAGACCTCCACCGCCATGCTACCCGGCGAGACCATACTGGCTGATGACATCGGCTACGTCCGCAATATCGGCGGTGTTTGCCGGGCCGTGAATATCGAGTGCGGTATTTTCGGTATTATTCAGGATATTAATCCTAAGGACGACCCCCTTATCCACGAGATACTTTCTAATCCGGGGGAAATTATCTTCTCCAATGTCCTGATCAAGGATGCCAAGCCGTGGTGGCTGGGAATGGATGTCGAGCTTCCTGAAAGCGGTATAAACTTCACCGGCGACTGGTTTAAAGGCAAGACCGATGAAAAGGGCGAGGAAGTCCCCCCGGCTCACAAGAACGCCCGTTATACCATTGCCCAGAAAGTACTGGCAAACTGCGACCCTGAATTGGAGAATCCTTTGGGCGTTGAGCTTGGCGGCATCTTATACGGCGGTCGTGACTATCGCAGTTATGTGCCGGTGCAGCAGGGGTTCGACTGGGAGCATGGGATTGTCGCCTATGGCGCAGCCTTGGAAACAGAAACAACTTTTGCCACCATCGAGGCAGAAGGTAAACACGAGATAAACATCATGAGTATCCAGGACTTTATTTCTATTCCTCTGGCACAATATCTCCATAATTACCTCCAGTTCGGGAAAAAGCTGAAAAAAATGCCGCTGGTATTCGGGGTGAATTACTTCTTGAGAGATCGGGACACCGGAGAGTTTTTAAACGGCCATCAGGATAAGCATATCTGGGTCAAGTGGATGGAGCTCCGTGTGAATAATGATGTCGATGCCATAGAGACTCCTACCGGCTGGATTCCTAAATACGAGGATTTGCAGCCGCTCTTTCGGCAGGTCCTGAATAAGGACTATTCCAAAGAGGATTATATCAAGCAATTCACCATTCGCGTCCCGGAAAACCTGGCCAAGCTCGACCGTGTGGAAAAGTTCTACCATGAAAATATATCAGATTTGTCATCTGAAGTATGGCATGTACTGAAAGAACAGCGTGAACGCCTGCTGAAAGCACAGGAAAAATTTGGCGACTATATCTCGCCTGAAAAACTCAAAGGATAAAGCTACGAAGTTCTTTAACAATTCGTGACTGTTTTCGCGGCTAAACTCGCTCCTGCTTTAAGATAATGGGAGGCGGTAAAAACCACCGGAAAGTCGCGAAGCGTTGTCAGAGAATTGACCTATGGCAGGACTTAATCCACGAAACACTCGCAGGTGATTGTGGCTTTATCCATTCTCTAAAAACTCTGCCAGTATTTCGTTGAACGCTTCGTTGTCTTTTTTGTGCGGGGCGTGGCCGTAGCCTTCCAGCACCGCCAGCCTGGCGTTAGGTATTAGCCTCCCCGCCTTTCGCGCTATAGACGCCGGCAGGTAGGGGTCGTACTGCTTCCAGACCAGCAGTGTCGGTATCGTCAGGCGGCGCAGGTCTTCATCGTAAGAACGGTGGAATTTCTCCCCATGCTTCAGTAAAAAGTTGGGATATGGTTGCGGCTGCTTTAGTATCTTCCTTAGTCCCCAGAAAAACATTTGCAGCGCATTGCCGAACAGGCTCATGTTACCCAGTCCTGTTGTGTCGATGAGCACCAGCTTGCTTATCTTTTCCCGGTGTTTTATCGCCACGTCCAGGCAGAACCTGCCCCCCAGCGAATGCCCCACCAGCGCCGGCTTCTCCAGCTTTAGTGTTTCGATGAATCCTGCTAGGTAATCGCTGAATTCTGCAAG
>MGMT01000085.1 GCA_001796525.1 Chloroflexi bacterium RBG_13_51_52
CTAAAGGATATCCCCAGGCCGACCAGAAGGTGCTGGAGGGCTTAAATCTTATCTTGTATTTGTTGCATAATTTGACGATAGCCTGGACCTCCTCGGTGCTTCCAGGGAGAAGCACGGCTTCGCCGCGGGGGCTATATACCCGGTAATGAGGTCCCAAATGAATGGCGGTATGAGAAAGAGGATACCGGTAAGAGTCCAACAGGGCAGGGTCATCGGAGATATTTTGCGGGCCGACAATATTTTCAAATGCCTGGTATGCTTCTCTCGATAACGCCATTTTTTAACCCCTCCTCGGTTTCATCGCCTTTTTTACGAGGTCTACGATATCAAAAACCTGCATTTTATCGCCTGCCGCACCGATGGTGTCACTAAAGCTGCTCTCGCACCACGGGCAGGCGCTTACAATGGCATCGGCGCCGGTTGATTTCGCCTCCTCAATCCGTTCCGTAGCCGTCCACTGGGAAAATTCGGGGTAGGCTTCTTTCACCCCGCCGCCGGCGCCGCAGCACCAGGCGTACTCCCTGATTCTCTCCATTTCCACCAGTTCCAGGCCGGGGATACTCTTGAGCACATCTCTCGGAGGGTCGTAAATACCCCAGGCTCCGTTGTACCTGGGTTTCTTTGGCTCATAGACCACTATTTGTCCTTTGACCTTCTTTTCTTTACCGTCCCAGGGGACATACGGCTCTCCCTGTCTGCCCAGGTGGCAGGGGTCATGATAGGTAACCCTCATGGGGACTTTATTAGTAAGTTTGATTTTGCCTTCTTTAATAAGGCGGTCGAGATATTGCACGGTATGGAAAATCTCAAACTTGGCGCCCAGAGGCGGGTAAAGACGATTAAAAGCATGGTAGCAGTCGGAACAGGAAGTGACCACCGTCTTAACCCCCGCCGATGTCCATGCCTGGTTGGCATTCTCGGCGAACTTGACGAATTCCCCTTTATAGCCCATGTCATAAGCCCGGCCGCCGCAGCAGGACTCGTCTTTCCCCATGATGCCGATATCTACCCCGGCATCTTTTAAAATAGTCACGGCAGCCCGCGCCGATCCTTGAAGCTTTTTATCGTAGCTGAAGCGACACCCCGCATGAAAGACTACCTGCGCCGGCTCGCTGGTGATACGCTTCACATCCAGCCCATCCGCCCAGTCGCCGCGTCCCGCCCTGGGTTCCATCATCATGTTGTCTTCTTTACGAAGATGGTCGATAACCGCCATGTGCTGGGGAAGCAACTGGCCGTCTTCAACCAGCCTGAACCTTAATTCGTGCATCATCTCCAGAGGTTCGAGGTTATAGCGACAGATTTTATCGGAGACATCGCAGGAGCCGCAGGTTACGCATTTGTAAACTATATCCAGGACCCTGTCAGTATAGGTGCTCTGGCCGTTTATAAGCGAAAGCGCTACCGCGAAGCGACCGCGCGCCGAGTAGCTGTTGAAATTGTTATAGGCGATACTGGGACAGCCTTTAGCGAACCTCCAGCTTTTTACCTGGTCGAGCGGAATCCATTTGCAGTAGGAGCACTGGCTGCATCTCTCCATGTCGGGCTTATAGTCTTCTAACGCCACTTTCCAATGCCTTCTTTCTTCGTTTCTCCTGTGTTTAAAAGCACAGTTTACCAGGATTCATCACATTATTGGGGTCGAATATGCCCTTGATTTTCTTTAAAACGGCCACACTCTGCGTATCCTGTTTATATGCCATGTCCGCCCATATGCCGTAAGGTCGGGAATAAAAAGCTCCCTGTTTAAAAAATGCCTCACTGGCCTTGGTGAAAAGTTGCTGCATCCCAGTTGCTTCTTTGGTATTCTTAGGGTCGTAGGGGAGGATGAATTCACAATGGCAGTTGGCACCCTGGTGCAGCGGCTGAATATAAACACCTATATCCGTAATTGGATAGCTATCTGCTTTAGCGAGAGAGTTCATCGAACTGACGAACTCCGGCGTCCTGTTGAGGGTGGTCAGGAAGAAGATGTCCTGGAATCCCCCTTTATAGTCGAGTTTCCAGTATGGTTCTTTCGATGTATTGAGTAAAGCTCTTAATACCTCATCGCTTTTTGCCCCGGGTATTGTTGTCGCCATTCGCAGGCCGAATTTCCGGGCGATGTCCGAGATGTCTTTCTCCTGATATTCGACCCTTTCCCTAGGCAATATATTGCGCCCGGCGATACCAACCAATGCCGCCCAGGGCGGGAGCTCCGCCATCAGCTTTTTAATTCGGCCGGGCCCGTCTCCGAGAATAGCCGCGAGACTGGCGTTGTTTAGTATAAGAAGCTCATCGGCATATCTGAACTTAAGAATCTGGTACATAAAATCAATCAGGTCGTCCAGCTTCTGGGCAGGCACGAAGAAAAGCTTATGGAGCTCGGGCAATACCTCGCATTTTACCGAAACCCAGGTCACGATGCCCAGACTCCCCTGCGAGCCGGAAACAAACCTGTAAAAATCATGCTGCCCCGGGCCCGTGGGGCTCATGGCAGCCTGCTTTCTCTCCCAAGCGCCTTCCATGGAGGTCCAGTTGCCGGCGTCTCCGGTTACCAGTTTCTGGCCGTCTCCCCAGACTATTTCGGTGCATCGCAACGGCTCCAGTGACGACCATTGCAACCGGGGAATCAATGAAGGCTCTCTTCCTAATAGACTTGCCGCCACTGACTTGTTGGAACGCGGAAGTAATGGTGTCGTCAGCCTCATGCCCTGCTTGGCCAGTTCAGACTGAATTTCCGGATAGGTTACTCCTGCCTCAAACATGGCGACCCTGTTCCTGCGGTCGACTCTGAAAATCCGCTTCAAGCCGCTCAAATCCACCACAACCGCTCCCGACACGCCGGGAACAGTATCACCGTGGAAGTGCGGCGGGCCAGAGCTTACCGGCACCAGCGGTGTCTTTGTCTGGTTTGCCCACCTGACTATCTCCTGGACTTCATCAATCTTTTCGGGCTTGATTACAGCATTGGGTTTGACAGGTTTGATATAGCTTATATCCCTGGAATAATCATCGAGAATTGCGGGGTCATTGAAAATACAATCTGGACTTACAATACCGGCTAATCCTTCTTTTAAAACCATCCTTCTCTCTCGCCTGCCCCTTTAATAAATTTTAACGCCTTATTCCTAGGTTTCATCCTTCATGCGACACGTGATTTTTTATCACGTTTATTCATCGTCAGTAGTCTATTTGGAATGCGACTAAAGGATTTGAGTTCCTTTCGGACAAACCTCTGGACGATTGTACATGTATATATTAATATTTGTCAATTAATTTTCAAGCTGCCTCCGATTTAAAGAGGCTTCAAAATCCCCTTTCCTACCCCGCTATTCATAAGTCATATTCCCGCCATCTCTTTTCCACCAGCTTCTCGGTCTCCGGTCTCGAATAGTGGCAATTCGGCGGGAACCTTTGATTACCCCACTCGGCGCGCGGGGGGTGCATTTCCCAGTCTATCGTGGCATCGATAAGCAGTTTGCTGGCAATAGCCGCCCCGTATTCGAGCTCCGCCCTTGCGTCATAAGGCAGACTCACGTCGATAGGCGACCCCATGTAAAGGGGATAAATCACCAGGTCGCGGTTGAAATTAACCCTGCTGTGCATGGCACCAAAAAGTGCATTGGGATTGCGGATATCCACATCCTCTTCGACGACGATAATAATATTGAAAGGATGACCGGCGAATTTGGAGCCCCACATTGCGGCGGCTATTTGCCGCGGCTGCCCCTGATACGTTTTATGGATTTTTACGGCGGTTATCGGCCCTGACGCAACATCGATTATTCCGGGAATTTCGGCGGCTTCCAGGATATTCCAAAGTACCACCGACATCATGGTACTAACCGATGACCTTATCTCGGTAATCCCTTCTTTAGTGCCCACCAGAGAGCCCCGGTAAATGGGGTCATTCCTGTGGGTGATACAAGTTATTTCCACTACCGGCCTTTTTCTCGCCTCTCCGTAATATCCCGACCCTTCTCCGAAAGGCCCCTCGATTTCATAGGTGCTCGGGTCCGGGGACATAAAACCTTCCACCACTATCTCGGCGGCAGCAGGCACCTCGATATCGGACGTCTCACACTTAACAAGCTCCACAGGCTCCTGTCTCAATGCTCCCGCCAGTTCATACTCGGGCCCGATAACCGGACTGCCGGCTACGACAATCAAGGTGGGGTCGTACCCATACACAAAGGCAACAGGCATTGGTTTCCCCATTTCCTTGTATTTGGTATAAGTGATACCCCAGTCCTTCATCGGCATTAACAACACGCCTATCTTATTCTTGCTCAATATAGTCCCCCGGTATACACCGGCATTATTCTGCCCGGTATCGGGGTCCCTGGTGACGGTGGCGTTGAACGTATTGATATAGCGTCCGTTGTCCAGCGGGTGCCACTTGGGGACCGGAATTTGAAAAAGGTCTACATCTTTACCCTTGATGATGTTTTCCTTGACCGGTCCTGTTTTGACCTTCACTGTCTTCAGCGGCTTCTTCATCCTCTCTCTAATCGTTTTAACAGTCTCCAGAGGGGACGTGTCTCTAGGCAAGCCAAGCATGACGTTGACACGGGCGCGGGTCCCCAAGCCGTTGGTAAACAGCTTTTTCGACCATGTCTTTTCATGGCCCTTGATATTCTCAAAAAGAAGCGCCGGACCTTCCTTTACATATACCTTTCTAATAATTTGAGATATTTCATCATCCCAATCTACCTTCGCTCTAACCCTCTTCAAATCACCCTCGGCTTCAAGCTGTGCCATCCATTTTCGCAAGTCCCTATCTGGCATTTATTAACCTCCTGATGTAATAAATATTGAGATAATATCAATCGATGCAAAAGACCGTAAAGTTTTTCGCACTCCCAACCATTGTACCATCTTGCTTCTCTTTTTGGTAGAAAAAGGTAATATATATAAAATACTGATACCATCATTCAATTTATTGTGTGTTGATGGCTATTATCCCTCTTTTCTCTTTCTGGAATTCTACTCTCCAGATATCTTCAACAGGATAGAACTCCTATTTTATAGCTTTATTCGTAAATAAAATGGTGTCCGCCTCATATAGTTGCAGAATACATAGTTGACAATTGGAGAAATGTAAAATATATTATAGTATACGCTATGTATTCCTTAAACAAATACACCTGAAAATACGAATGATTCTATCTGTGTTCATGGAATAATACGGAGAAAACTTGGAATTTAATCTGATTAAGGAGGTGATAATAAGTAATAATCAGTCTAGTAATTTTTTCAAATAGTTAAGAGGAGGTGAGAGGTGAAAAAACTCTTTCTTATCTCGTTAATGGTATTAATTACAGTTAGTCTATTATTAAGCAGTTGCGGTGGAGAAACAACCACCCCGGCAACAACTACCACGAAACCACCCACAACCACACCAACCGCGACCACCCCAACCACGCCAGCGCTGACTGGTACATTGCGCGCCACAGTTCCCTCCTGGATAGAAACTACGGACCCGAACCTCCAGACTACCTTTGAATACGCTCTATACGAACACCTGGTAACTATTGACGAGGAGAGTAACTACGTTGGCGAGCTGGCCGAAAGCTGGTCAGTGAGCGACGACGGATTGGTCTGGACTTTCAACATCCGGAAAGGTATAAAATTCCACAATGGCGACGCGTTTACTTCCGCCGATGTCAAATTCAGCCTGGAACGCATCCAGGCGGAAGGCTCGATGTCACCATGGAAACCCGAGTATAGCGCCACCATCGACCACGTCGTGGCCCCGGACGATTATACGGTAGAAATTTATTGTAAAAAGGTGAACTTCCAGTTCTATACCTCTATCTGGGGGTGCCCTATCCTGCCAAAGAACTATATTGAGCAGAATGGAGATACATATTTCAACGAGCATCCCATAGGGTCATCACCGTGGAAGTTCGTCAAGCTTACTCCGGGCGTTAGCATCGAGTTCGACGCGGTGCCGGACCACTGGCGCATCACGCCGCAATGGGCACACTTGATAGTTGAGCTGGTGCCGGAATCAAGTACCGCCCTGGCAAAGCTAAGGCAAGGCGAGACTGACATCGTCGCGGTTAACATGGACGAAGCCCTCGAGGTGCAGGGTGAAGGTTACGAACTGCGAATCCTGGGACGCCCTACCGTGCCGGTATTATGTATGTTGAATACATGGGCTTCCACAGGGCCGATATCGGATGTACGGGTTCGCGAAGCCCTTTCGCTCGCCATAAACCGCCCGGAAATTGCTAGTACATTCTTCAACGGTTTAGCCGAACCGGGAGGCATACTCTGGACAGCCCCAACAAGCTGGGGGTACGACCCGGCCTGGACAACCGGCGACTATTTCAAGTACGACCGCACAAAAGCCAAGGCGTTGCTAGCGGAAGCCGGATACCCGGACAGCTTCGAGGACCCGGTAGTTACTCTATACTCGATGTCTTACATGCCCTGGCTTCCCGATTTGAATCAAATCATATCGGGCTATTGGGAAGCTGTCGGCGTACAGACTAAAATAGAGACGATAGAATTCGGGCAATTGAGAGGGATGATGTACGTTCAAGACCCTGCCATGACCGGGAAGGTTGCTATCTGGAATATGCCGACCTCGCAGGTCAGCGTCGCGTTCCTCAAGAGCGCCATTCATACGACAGGCAACTGGCAACTGCTGCATGATGCAGCATTTGATACCCTCTGGGAGAGTATCACCCAGACCCCGGACCAGGCCACGCAGTTAGCTCTTTTCCAGCAGACTGTCGAATACATGCTCGACCAATATATTGCCCCTGGTATCGTGAACATATACAGCTATTATGCTGTTAGCTCTGACATCGGCGATTGGACGCTGCGCTTCCAGTATGATTTATGGGGCGGTTTCGCAGGTATCCAAAGGAAGTAAAATAAATTAATAGCAGTTTTGACTGCCCGGTTTTGTATCGACCATACCGGTGAAGCGTTGTTCAGAACGCGAGATGGATAGTGATGGTACCGGCAACCGAGAAAAGTTGCTTCAGGCGCTGAATGTGAGGCCGACATGATTTATTTGGCCATAGCCAGTGCCTGACCGGAACCGGTACCATCATGTTCATAATACGCTAAAGAGCACCGGGCATATAGCTATATATATAAGGATAGAATGGTACGTTTTATTATAATACGGCTATTACAGGCGTTAATAACCCTTATCGTTATCTCCATGGTGGTTTTTGCTCTGGCTCGAGCCAGCGGAGACCCTGTAATGTTAATGGCACCCCCCATGGCTACACTGGACGACTTGCAGGCGATAAGAGAGTACCTGGGCCTGAATAAGTCATTACCGGAACAATACTGGACTTTCCTGAAAAATTCAACCCATGGCGACTTCGGAACATCAATCCATAACAGGCAACCTGTCAGTAAAGTGATTGGGGAAAGGTTGCCTAATACGATAACCCTGGGATTATCAGCGATACTTTTAGGAATATCAGTATCACTTTTCCTGGGTGTTACGGCGGCGGTTAAGTACGGCACATGGCTGGATAGCGGGGTGAAGCTTATAGCTATTCTTGGTCAGGCTTTACCAAGTTTCTGGTTAGCTATTGTGGCTATCGCCATTTTCTCCGTGTGGCTGGGCTGGTTGCCTACCAGCGGTACAGGTGGTCCTGACCACTACGTCCTCCCGGTCCTTACTCTTTCTTTTTTTATGTTGCCAATAATGACGCGTTTAATCCGGTCCAGCATGCTGGAGGTCCTTGACAGCGAATATGTCAAGCTGGCCCGGATAAAGGGCCTTTCGGAGAAGATTGTAGTCTGGAAGCATGCACTGAGAAATGCGATAATACCCCTGCTGACCGCGGCTGGCATCACATTTGGCACGATTGTTACCGGTGCCGTGGTGATTGAGACTGTTTTCGCCTGGCCTGGTATCGGCAGGCTGATGGCTGAGTCAGTGGTTCAACGCGATTTTCCGGTAGTACAGGCTTTGGTATTGCTGGTAGCTATCGTGGTTCTTATGGTGAACCTGCTGGTGGACATTATGTACGCTTACGTAGACCCGCGAATAAGATATTAATATTTATACTGGACGAGGCATGAAAGAAGATAATTTTTGGGCAAAAATAACGCGGTTTTGGAAAAAATTGCGCAGGTATCCGGTTATTCCGATTGCCATCCTTTTCGTCGTCGTCTTTTTTGCCATATTTGCCAATTTAATCTCGCCCTATTCGCCTGAAGAAATAGCTCTGACGGAAAGGCTTACGCCGCCGTTCTTCATGAGTGGAGGGAGTACGTCTCATTTCCTGGGGACTGATGCCCTGGGCCGGGATGTCTTAAGTCGCATTATATTTGGCGCCAGGGTTTCTTTGAGTGTATCGCTGGTGGTCATCGCAATTTGCAGCGCTATCGGAACGATTTTAGGAATGATAGCAGGGTATCTGGGAGGGGGCTTTGATAATTTTTTAATGAGGTTCACGGACGCAGCGCTGGCTTTTCCTGCGCTTTTGATTGCACTACTCCTTGGCGCTGTCTTTGGGCCGAGCTTTTATACCGTCGTCCTGTCGCTTTCGGTACTCGGCTGGGCTCCCTACGCCCGTATGATACGGGGAGAAATCATTAAACTTCGTGAGGAGGATTTCGTAGCACAGGCGCGTATTATCGGCAGCTCATCGGCTAGAATATTGGTTAAGCATATCTTCCCCAATATCATCAACACACTGGTAGTGTTGATGACCATGAGTGTGGGGCTGGTAATTCTAATCGAGGCTTCTTTAAGCTTCCTAGGGGTCGGGATTCCACCGCCAACGCCGTCATGGGGCTCCATGGTATCCGACGGCAGGAATCTCTTCGCCCGAGCCTGGTGGATCTCTTTATTCCCCAGCCTGGCTATCGGCTTTGTGGTATTGTCCGGGAACTTACTGGGTGATTGGATTCGTGATAGAATGGACCCAAGATTAAGACAGCTGTAAATAAGGTACAACCTCAATCCGGATGATGTTGTCTGTTGATTTCCATAACTGGCCAATAGATAATGGGTGAACGGTTCATGGATTTTGGAACTCCCGGGCTAACTCCTTCAGTATTCCCTTTTCCCACTTTATAAACTTCTCTCTACCGAGTGTATATGCCGTAAGTTCCCATTTCATTTCCTTCAGGTTAGATACTATTGTGGCTAACCAGTTATAGGGTATGGATATCAGCACCCATCCCGGCGGAAAAGCCTCTCTTCCTATAGCGCCAAAGCCCATTCCGGTGATAAAGTAATTAATCTTTCCGCTAAGATACGGATAAGCATAAAGCCAGGAGCAGGATAAAGCTGTCGATGTCTTACTCTCGTATATCTCCCCGGTGGAATATGCCATTGCCCTCATCACGATTTCGCCCTGCCTGGCCGTGGTCATAAGAATCAAGAGGTCCGGCTCAAAGTTGATCTTGTCCAGCGGTGCCATAGCAACATAATTGACAGTACCCTTGCCCAGGCCGTAATTCTGCCGGACGAGTCTTTTGTTGGCACGAGCGTCCTGAAAGATTTCCAGTTTTACTCCCAGTTCTCCGCTTTCGGCAAATGGCGGACTTCCGTCTCCCACCATACCAAGTGTCTGTTTCCCAAAGCAGTTCTCATTCTTTTTAGTAAAGTAAAAAGGGGCATCCCTTTTCTGTGCCTCTTTAAGCATTTCACAAAGAGCCAGACTCTTGCCCAGTGTTTGAATACCTTCCGGTTTTTGGAACAGGTACTTGACGCCTACAGGCGGCCTCTCAAGTTTTAACTTATTAAAGATAGACAGGTCGGTTTGCAGCGGCTTCATATTAACCTCCTTCGATTGTGCCTTTCTCTGCGTTAAATATCAGATTAAGCTCTCTTTTCTAAGTAAGACTAATATTGCACGTATACGCTTGTCAAGCCTATCCGCAATTACCTTCCAAAAATGACCAAGCCATCTTTTAACCCTTTGCATTTCACTGTTTTTTCGGAGTATGATACGTTTAGCCAAATAGACCTGAAAAAAAGGAGGCTGGAAATGGCAAAACGAATCATCCTTTACAACCTGGCGGAGCATATGACCGATGAAGCATTCAAGGAATACGTTACCAGTGAGAAAGGCCCCCTGATTAATCGTCTTCCCGGTGTTAAGAAATACGAACTGGTCAAGATAACCGGCGCTATGGGGGGGAAGAGCCCCTACAATTATGCAGGTATCGTGCATTTATCCAATGCGGAGGAATTCGACCAGAAAGCAACTAAAACAAAAGAATACCAGGACTTTTTAAAGAAATTCATGCCGATGGCCAAAGACATGATCATGCTATCCGGTGAAGAAATTTTTTAGTCTAAAAAAATGATATTTACATTCTGGCGATTCTTTTCTGGTTGTAAACGTGACTTATTAAGGAGACCAGATAAGGAACCGTAAGGGGGGTAACTATGCATTTAGAGCATCTATTTACCGAGGAAAACCGCCAGCTCCGGCAGACGCTAAGAGATTTTACCAAAAAAGAAATCATACCCATTACTAAGCAGCTGGAACAAGACTACGACCTGGTGGAGCAGGTCCATCAAAAACTCGTTGATATCGGTATTCAGGCGTCCGGATACCCCGTTGAATATGGAGGTGGCGGCAACCATTCTATGACCAACTCGGCAATTATCACCGAGGAGCTTTCCAGGGGTGATGCCGGCATCGCCCTATCGGTAGGTGCGAATATGTCAGGTGCAGGACCGGCTGCGGCTGTCGGCAATAAAGCCGTTCTGGAAAGGTTTGCGCCTATCTTTTGCCAGGGAAAACTGGCTTATGCCTGCCTGTCCATGACCGATGAAGCCGGAGGGGCTGATACGGAGAACCCCCTGCTGCACGGCGCCGGCATCAAGACCTCCGCCAGGCTGGTGGGTGACGAATACATCATTAACGGCAGCAAGATGTGGCCCACTCATGGGGGGATAGCTGACAGTTATATCACTTTTTGTAACACTGATCCCAGCCTTGGCGACGATGGGGTTGCCATGATTATAGTCCCCGGGGACGCGCCGGGACTTACTTTTGGTAAACCGGAAAAGAAGATGCTGTTTAAAACGGTAATCAATGGTTCTGTCTATTATGATAACGTTCGTGTGCCGAAAGAATACAGGGTCGCCGGCCCCGGCATGGACGCTAATTTATGCAACATGCTTACTGCTGTAGCGGGATGGTTTGGGGGTCTCCAGGCTCTGGGCATTGCCGAACGCGCTTTCGAGATAGTGCTGGATTATACCGGGACCCGCATGGGGGGATTCAAACCGGTACGTCAGCACAGTATAGTGGCGGGGATAATCGCCGATATGGCTATCGGCATCGAGATGATGAGGGCAGGCCTCTATAACCTGGCTTTCATGCTCGACAATTCAGACATATACAATCCGATATATGGTCCGTCATGGTCACCGGAGTTCATCGCCAAGACCGCCGTTGTCAGGGTCTTCGCCGCCGATACGGCCGTTGAGTTAATTAACAAGGGCGCGGAGTTGCTGGGCTCAATGGCTATTTCCGAAGACTTCCCCTATGAAAAACTCTTGAGGGATGTAAAGATAACCCAGCTCTGGCTCGGGGGACAGCAGATCTGCCGTTACAAGGTTGCCCAGGGTTACTACGATTTAAAGAACTGGGCGTAGTAATTCTGTCTGGACTAAATATTATCTTTCAGGTCAACCATGCAGACACGGTGCCGGGTATGTCTTTATTTCTCAATCTCGAATTTTATACCCGTCTTGATACCGTAAGTACCGGCAAAACTCCCTTTATTTTTCGATAGCTGCAATGTCCCCAATGAATTGACAATAATAACAAGTTCGCCTATGTCAACATCATTATATGTATTGCCGATTTTTGCCTCTAGCAAATTTCCCGTAATAATTATCCGTACCTTATCTCCAGACTGAATTCCGTACTGGTTTAGAGTCTCACCGGTTATATTTGTGAGGCAATTACCAAAGTGGTCGATAAAAACCACGGAGCCAGTTAATTTTCCGTCAACAATACTGCTTTCTTGAATATCCAGGATTACAGGAGCTTTCACCGACGGGCCGACATCTTCAGGCTTATAACCAGAAGCAACCAAAGCACCGATTTTCCCCAGCAAGTAGTGTGAAGACAGAGTAGATATCGGCTGGTCGAAAAGGTCCTGATTAGTAACTTCGTAAACGGTCTTGACACCCTCATCCCGTATAACATAGGTAAGCAGTCCGTTATCAGGCGCGACGAAAATCTGGTTCTTGTTGGTAGTGAGCACCAGTGATTTTTCTTCCGCAGTGCTGCGCGCCCCAACAGCGGCGATAAAGACAACATCTTTTGGGAATTCTTTTGCCGTTAACCCGAGCACATAAGCGCCGGCGGCAATGTCATAAGAAGCGATACCATGGGTAGCATCGATAACTATAGCTTCAATGAATGTATTATAGATGACCCCTTTAAGCCGCGGTACCCGATAATCATCAGTACCATAATCCGTCAATAAAACGAGCGGTATGTCAGACTTTTCTGGTGCGGCGCAGCTAAAAACGGATACCAGCATCAAGATTACTATTACCAGCAACAGGATTCTTTTTCTTCTCATGTTCACCTCTTAATAGCATTATGCTATGAAATGCCGAAACCGGTCAATCACGTGGACAGCCAATCAAATTTATATTAGACGAAGAAAATCATCTTCAAACCACTTAATCT
>MGMT01000086.1 GCA_001796525.1 Chloroflexi bacterium RBG_13_51_52
GGTCTCCAGCCTGTTTCTACTCGATAAAGTGGTGGAAAAGCTGGAGGAGCGGGGATACCGGGTGGGGAACATCGATGTGACGGTGGTGACGGAAAGCCCGCGACTTCGCGAATACATCGATGACATGCGGGAGAACTTAAGCCGGGTGCTGGGCGTTAATATAGATAGGGTAAGCATTAAAGCCAGCACCAATAACGGGCTGGGGTTTATCGGGGCGGGGGAAGGCATCGCGGCTTACGCTGTAGCGATGATAGAGGGGAAAAGCTAAATACTAGAAAGACTTGACATGAAAATAACCGACACTTTATCAGGCAAGAAAGATGAATTTAAGCCTTTCGGCGATGTGGTAACGATGTACGTCTGCGGCATCAACCCTTACGCCGATTCGCACATCGGGCACGGCATGAGCTATATTATCTTCGACGTGGTCAGGCGCTACCTGGAGTTCCGCGGCTATAAAGTTAAACACGTGGAAAACGTTACCGATGTCGAAGACAACATTATCAACCATGCCAACCGCCAGGGGATATCTGTCAAAGAGCTAACGGAAAAGTACACGCAGCGCTACTTCGAGGACATGGACGCTTTAAATATTCTCCGCCCGCACCACACCCCGAAAGCTACCGAGACTATCCCGGAAATCATCAATATGACTAAGGGCTTAATAGATAAAGGTTTTGCCTATGCGGTGGGGGGAAACGTCTATTTCAGGGTCGGGAAACTCTCCGACTACGGCAAGCTGTCCAAGCGCAGCCTGAAGCAGATGATAGCCGGGGCGCGCGTGGAGGCTGTGGAAGAAAAAGAAGACCCGATGGACTTTAACTTATGGAAGGCGGCTAAACCGGGCGAGCCGATGTGGGACAGTCCGTGGGGAAAAGGCCGGCCGGGGTGGCACATCGAGTGCAGCGCCATGTCCATCAAATTCCTCGGCGAGCAGATAGATATTCACGGCGGCGGCCAGGACGTGGTGTTTCCCCACCACGAGAATGAGATAGCGCAGAGCGAAAGCTTCACCGGCAAAAAGCCGTTCGTAAAGTACTGGATGCATAACGGACTGCTCCAGATGGGCGCCGAGAAGATGAGCAAGAGCCTGGGCAACCTGATAACGATACGGGACGCCCTGAAAAAATACACCGCCGACGGTTTAAGGGTCTTTATACTGAGTTCATATTACCGCAGTCCGCTGACCTACACGGAAGAAGCCCTGGACGCGGCGCAGGCGGGCGCGGCAAGGTTGGCACGCGTAGCTCTAAAGGAAAGCAAAGGGGGCATGGGCGTGGCTCTGGACGAGAAACCTTACCAGCAGCGGTTTATCGATGCTATGGACGACGATTTTAATACGCCGCAAGCATTGGCGGCACTCTTCGACCTAGCGCGGGACATCAACCGGGCGGAGGAGGCAGGTATGAGCGTGGCTAAGGGATGCACAACGCTCCGGGAGCTGGGTGGGGTGCTGGGGCTGGACTTCAAAGAAAAAGAGGAACCACCGATGGATGTAGCGCCATTGAAGAAGCTGGCAGCGACCATTCATGAGAAAGCCAAAGCTGCCAACGTTAGCGGGATTGCCGAGGGAGACATTCCTGGTGATACAGAAGCCATCATGGCGTTATTGATATCTGTACGTAAAGAGTTAAGAAAAGCCAGGCAGTTCCAGCTTGCCGATGAAATACGCAGCAGCTTAAACGAAATCGGTATTGCTCTGGAGGACACGCCGCAGGGCACAGCCTGGAAACGAAAGCGGTAAATCAACACGTTAAAAAGAAATAAGGCACTGCCAGCACAATGCCTTATTCATGTTTTTTTACTTGTTTATACATGCAGCCTTATATCAGCTTGAAGCCGACTTTCCGATACAACACACTATTCAAGTCGGTAACAGCTTTAAAAGACCGACTGTATTTACTGGGTAGACTGGGCGCTTTTGTGATAATTACTTGCCGATGCGGAATACTTTTGTGCCGCAGGAGGGGCAGGTGCCCTGGGTGGCCGGTCTCTTGTTCTTCAGGGTGACCGCCTTGGCGTTCCTCATCTCAACTTTTTTCCTGCATTTCATGCAATAAGCTTGCATTTCGCACCTCCTATGCTATCCTTGCCTAGCAGAGTAGCAAACTTGAGCGTATTTGTCAATAGCTACAGGCATAAAATTATAGTATTTTATTACTATTTTTTAAAAAAAGTGGGGAGCAATCAGGATTAAGTTGATTTTAAGGTAGATTCAAACGATTTAATTTCTAAAGCATTATATAAGTATTGCCCCGTATTGCATAGGGGTGTAAAATGGGACGAGAGTTGAATATTAAGTAACGCGGAGGGGAGTAAAAATGGATGTAATATTTGATAAAAACGCGGCGAAAGACAGTGAAGTGGAAAAAACTGTCCTCGAGTTTTTTGATACCGTGGACTCACTGGAACGAACGAGAAATGTGCCGGTGTACATTTTCCAGGACGGCGTAAAAAAGAGCTACTATGTCCGCTGCGTTATTACGGGCAAGACGATGTCCAGGGTTGTCAGCCTGGATGCTCGGCTTAATCCGGAGAGCGGTGAAACGTTCCGTGACAACCGGGAGATACTCCAGACGCATAATACCTTCCTCCGCATGAAAGCCGATGCCAATAACGAACGGGAATTCAGCGACCTTATCGCCGAATATAACACGTCTTATCTGCCGGAGAAGCCGCTGAAAATCTGGGGAGGCCAGCACCGCTCGCGCGCTATCATAGATGCCTATGCGGAGAAAAAGGTGTCGCGGTATCACGGCTTCCGCGTTTACCTGTGTCTTTCCAAGGAGCAAAGGACGGAACTCGCCCTGATATCAAACACCAGTATTGCGGTTTCCAACGACCTTTTCGACCGTCAGCTGGAAGAGACCTACATGGGGCCTCACTTGAGAAGATGGTGCACCAAGGTGGGCCTGCTGAAACAGGGAGAGGACTTCCCGGATGTTGGTTCCCACAGCGAAAAAATCACCACGCAGGCCGCCCGCAGTTTTGTCGTTAACTATTTCAAAGGTAAGCAGACCGGCGAGCAAATTAAAGACGCGGAACTCGATAAGAATGTCTATGAACCCTATCTATGCCAGACCGGCATCTTCATCGACGAGGAGTACCGGCAGTTGACGGAAAAGATGGGTGGCAAAATCTGGACGGACAAGGGACTACAGGAAGCCGCTAAAGCCTACGCCGGGCTGCACAAGGCGCAGTATAACGCGATAAAGAAAAGCAAGAGTAATTTCAAAGTATTCCGCATGAAAGCCATGGTGCCGTCGGTCTTAACAGCATGGAGCTATGTAGCCGGGCTGCTGCAAGCGCATGAAAAAAGGTTATCGGTGCATCTGACAGTCCCACCGCCGCCGAAGGGCGTTCCCGACCCGCTAAACGCCGAGGAAATGGCGATATTCCGGTACTATCAGGATGTCGACACCTACCGCGGACTGGGCACCCGGGCGATTATGAAGGACCGGCAGAGAATGGCGCAGGTGTTCTTGGCAAGGAGCCTCGACGCCGAAGCGACGTTGGACAAAAAGCTGTTGAACCAGGCCGTCAATCAGTTCGCGGCTTTGAGGTTCTTCGCCAAGGGCTACACGACTAACTAGAGCGTTTTGTTTTTCGTTTATTCTTAGCGCTGGGGAGATAGCCGGCGGGATTGGACTCTTTAATCGTCCCCGCCCCCGGCATGACCACCATCTGGATATGGGGTTTTACCACGCTTTTCCAGGTCAGGGGGCCGTGCTTGACGCCCTTGGGGATGAAAAGGGCGGAGGTCTTCTCGATAACGAGTTTTTCGTCGCCGACCGTGAATTCAATTTTACCGCCGAGATATTCGGGGTTCTTAGGGTCGGTTCCGATGTGCAATACGATTTCCGGGTAATCATGGGTGTGGATGCCGATGTGGGGATTGGGGCTGGGCATTTCATAGATCCAGCCGATTTCAATATAAGCATTGCTTCCGGGGACGAGGTCGTTACTCATAAAGGTCATGGTGGGGTTCTGGCGGCCCTTGATTACCTGCTGGCTGCCGACCTCATAAGCGGGTTTATCCACCAGGTTTTCTTTATAGCTTTTTTTGGGCATTTAAGGCCTCCTTTTTGAATTGATTTTATTTTATTACTTATGATGATTATTTTTCACGCGCAACTGCCCCGGCATAGGTCATTTCGTAAAGGCGGGCATAGAGTCCGTCGAGAGATAACAGCTCATCATGCTTACCTTCTTCAACGATGCGTCCGGCATCCATTACGGCAATACGGTCGGCGTTCTTGATGGTGGATAGGCGGTGGGCGATAACGATAGCCGTCCTGCCCTTTAAAAGCTTCTTTAAAGCTTCCTGGAGCACCTGCTCGCTGTAGGAGTCCATGTTAGCGGTGGCTTCGTCTAAAAGCAGGATGGAGGGATTAGCAACGAGGGCGCGGGCGAAGCTGATAAGCTGGCGCTGCCCCATGCTTAAGTTCTGACCGCGTTCCTGCAGCCAGGTATCGTAGCCCTTTTCCAGCTTTATAATAAAGTCATGTGCGCCGACGGTCTTGGCGGCTTCGATTACCTCGGAATCAGCAGCAGCGGTATTACCGTAGCGGATATTCTCGCCGATAGTGCCGGAAAACAGGAAGGGGTCCTGCAGGACAAGCCCCAGGCGGCTGCGGTAGGCAACCTGCTCGAAATCCCGCACGTCATGGTCGTCTACCAGTATTCTGCCACTGGTGACATCATAGAAACGTGCTAGAAGGCTAACCATGGTGCTCTTACCGGCGCCGGTAGGGCCCACCAGCGCAGCAGTCTCCCCGGGGTAAACGTTGAAATTAATATCGTGCAGGACTTCCGGGCCCGTTTCATAATGGAAGGATACATTTTCAAAGCTGATTTTACCATCGAGGCGGGACGGCTTAATGGCGTGGGTGTTATCCATTACCTCCTGCTTGACATCGGCAAGCTCGAAAATGCGGGCGGCCGAAGCCATGGCGCGCTGAAGCTGGGTATATTCCATCGTCAGTGTACGGATGGGGTCGAAGAACTGCTGGACATAGAGGGTGAAGGCTATCAGCGTGCCGACCAGTATCATACCGTTAAGAACGTTCAAGCCGCCGAAGACGATGGTCAACGCCGTGGCGATTGAGACTAGGGTTTCCATGACGGGCATCATCACCGCGGAGTGGCGGGCGGCGCGGATGTTAGCGTCCAGGTTTTCTTTATTAACGCGGTCGAAATGCTCCGAGTTGATCTTCTCGCGGGAGAGGCTCTGGATGATGCGGATGCCGGTGATATTTTCCTGCAATGAAGCGTTGACCGCGGAAAGCTTTTGCCGGGCGTGAATGAAGGACTGGCGGGCTTTCTTCTGCCAGACGACGATGAACCAGAAGAGGAAGGGTACCACTGCCAGGCTGATAAGCGCCAGAGTTAAGCTCATCGTGAGCATGACGACGACGATAGCAATAAGGCTGACAACCTCCCCCACCACCCAGAAAGCGCCGGAGTCCAGAAAATCGCCCAGTTCACCGACATCATCCTGGGCACGGGACATGATGCGCCCCGCTTCATTATGGTCGAAGAAGCTGATGGAGAGGCGCTGCAGATGGCTGAAGACCTGACGGCGCAGGCGGAGCAGGATACCCTGCCCGATAACCGCCTCCGCGCGAATCTGCCCCCAGTAGGCTGTCAGGTTAATAATAGCGTTGCCGAGGAATAATACAATAGCGAAGTTAAGGCCGGATATATCCCCGGCTACCACATATTGATTGATAGCCAGCGCCACCAGGTAGGGGCTGGCGACAATGGTGCCGGTATAGAGGAGCGTGGCTAAAATAGTCAGGATAGCGGCAGCTTTGTGGGGAGCGAAGTATTTAGCCATGCGTGCAATGATACGGGAATCATAAGGCTTGCCGAAGACGATATCATCGGAGTCTGAAAGGCTGCTGCGGGTTCGTATTTTGGACGCCACCGGAATAACGAGACCCTCGGTAACGGGCAGCGACGCTGTTTCCAGGGGTTCTTCCAGGGTGGGTTCTTCTTCAATGGGAGTCTGCCAGCCTTCCTGGTACTGGAACTGCAAATTGTAGAGCCGATTATAATATCCGCCGCGTACGATGAGTTCCCGGTGGGTACCCCTTTCGACAATACGCCCGTTTTCCAGTACTAAGATAAGGTTGGCCATCTGGACGGAGCGCAGGCGCTGGGCGATGATAAAGGTGGTCCGACCGGAAAGCAAAGACTTTAAAGCCTGCCTTATCTGATGCTCGGTCTCCATGTCTACGCTGGAGGTGGCATCGTCCATGATAACGATACGGGGATTAAGGAGGAGGGTGCGGGCAATAGCCAGCCTTTGCTTCTGGCCACCAGACAGCGTTATACCACGCTCTCCCACCCAGGTGTCATAGTTTTCCGGCAGACTCATCACAAAGTCATGCAGGCGGGCGATTTTAGCTGCGTGCTTGATTTCCTCGAGAGTGGCATCGGGCTTGCCGTAGCTGATATTTTCGCGGATGGTGGCGGAGAAGAGGAAGGTATCCTGGTGCACGATGCCGACGCAGCGTCTTAACGACTCAAAAGAAAGTTCGCGCACATCCTTACCGTCGATAGTGATGCGTCCGGCTGTAATGTCATAGAAGCGGGGGATAAGGTTAGCGACGGTGGACTTGCCGCTGCCGCTGGCGCCGACGAGGGCGACCACCTGCCCCGGTTTAACATCGAAGGTGATTTGCTCTAGAGCGGGCTGTCGGGCGTCATAGCTGAAAGAGACGTTTTCAAAGCCGACGGCGCCTTTCACGCCGGCAAGGTCGATTGCCCCGGCTTTTTCCTCGACTGCAGTCGGCGCGTCGAGGACTTCGAAGACGCGCTGGCCGGAGGACATCGCCCGCGAGTAAAGCTGCGTCAGCCAGCCGAGCATTCTTATCGGCATGTTGAGCATGACCACGTACAGAAGGAACTCCGCCATCTGCCCCTGCGTTAATTCTCCTCCAATGACCAGCCGGCCGCCGTACCAGAGAATACCCGCCATGGCGAAATAGAGGGCGAAGCTCATCACCGGGCTGTTAATAGCCAGCAGCTTGCTGATTTTTATTTCAAGGCTATAGTTTTCCTTTGCTTGCTTGAGGAATTTCTCCGTCTCGTAATCTTCTCGGGCGAAGGCGCGTACAACCTTGGCGCCGACGATGTTTTCCTGAATAATTGTCCCCAGAACGCCGAGTCCCTGCTGGATTTTCATGAAGAAGACGCGGAGTTTATTGCCGATAACGACGGCGCGGTACGAAACGAAAGGTAGCGCGCACAGGCTGATAAGCGCCAGCTGCCAGTTAATGACGAAAAGCACCACGGCGATAGCAACCAGCAGGACGAGGAAATAGACGCCGCGCAGCAGGGCAAAGCCGACGAACATACGCACGCCTTCAACATCCGAGGTGGCGCGGCTCATCAGTTGGCCGGTCTGGGAGCGGTCGTGGAAGGCGTAAGAAAGCGACTGGAGCCGGTTATACATCATATTGCGGAGGTCGTAGGCTACTCTTTCAGAAAGGGCTTCGGCGAGGTAAGTCTGACCGTAGTTCAGCGCGCCGCGCAGGATGCCGGCACCGGCAATTCCCAGCGCGATAAATACCAGTAGGGAAGCCTGTCCGGAGCCCAGGGCGGTATCGATGGCGCGACCGGTAAGGTCGGGGATAAACATGGAAAGCGCCGCTCCGGCGAAAAGGCAGACGTAGGTGAGTACTGCCAGACGACGCTGTTTCCAGAATAGAGCCGCAATACGCAGGAAGATACGCATATAACCCTTAGTATAATGTTAGCACAAAGAATAACAGACGAGGAATTTTGGTGTTTCCGTTTTGTTTGTACGGGTAACCTTTTAGAAAAACTGTGCTCCTGCTTTCCTTTATTGTTGCGGGCATGAGCTTGTTTAGCTTTCACGCAAAGTGTATAATTGCCATATCCAAAAGACTTTTTAACGAGAAGGAGTGCAAGAGGAGTTACAGAATGAGCAAAAATGATGTTTATACTGAATTAGCCAGGAAGTTGGGTGCTCCGGTGTCAAGGCGTTTTCTTGCCATACTCGATGCGATGTTAACCCCTGAAGAGGCTAAAATTTGCCTGGAGTTATTTGCCCCAGACACCTGCAAGGAGCTGGCGAGAAGGCTAGATGTGGATGAGAAAGGCCTCTCCAGGGAACTTGACAGCCTGGTAGATAGAGGAATAATTACCAGGGGCAAGACGCAATTTGCCTTTCATACGACCCTCTTAGGTCTCCATCATGATTTAGCGGATACGGGGGTACATACAGGGCCGCACGCGATTTCTCAAAAGGTCAAGGACCTGTGGGCGGACTTCTTTTACAATGAGTGGTCGATTGAATGGACAGAAATGGCAAGCAAGAGAAAGGAAGCCGGAGGACACGGTATCATGCTAACGCCGGCTATCGGCGCTCTGGAATTAAGCCCGAACATCAGCCCGAAGGAAATCATGCCGGGAGAGAACTGGAAAATGCAAATCAAAGCAGCCAAGAGGAGAATCGTAGGTCCCTGCGGTTGCCGGACACTCTGGGGGAAATGCGAACACCCTATTATGACCTGCTTTGCCGGTTTTGATAATTCCAGGGGAATATACTATCTTAACAAGCCGGGCCGTTTGCTGAAGGAACTCTCGCTTGAAGAAACAATGAAGATTGTACGCCAGAACGAGGAAATCGGGCTGATACACTGGGGGGTCTGCTATTGCTGCCCGGACGCCTGTGAAATGCTCTATTCTTACACCAAAGCTGACAGGCTTGACCTGGTGGAGCCCAACCGGTACCTGGCTACGGTAAACGAGGAGCTATGCAAGGGCTGCCAGGACTGTGTGGAAAGATGCCCGTTTAATGCAATAGAGATGCGTAAGTCCGTCGGCTCCAAGAAGCTCAAGGCACATGTCATCAACGAGAACTGCAAGGGGTGCGGCTTATGTATTGTCGGGTGTAAACAAAAGGCAATGAGATACGAGTTGGTAAAGCCTGTGGAGTGGTTCGTTGAAAGGCAAATGAGGATTCCGACCGGTCCACCACCCGATGAGCCCGGCAAAACTACCCGGCGTATTCCCGTCGGCGCGTACGGTGGTTTTTACGAGCTGAAATAAGCAACTATTAGCCTATTTATAAACCCCGTATTCCTTGGTGAACTCAATCATGGCTTTAAGGTTGGCGGGCTTGACTTCGTCGGTGGAGGAGCGGGGCGAAAGAATATAGCCTCCACCCTTGCCGCAGATGTCGATGAGCTTTTTGCAGTGGTCTTTAACCTGCTGCACCGTGCCCACCTGCAAGAGCGAAGACGGGACGTTGCCCTCGATGCAGACGTGGTCTTTCAGAATTTCCTTAGCCTTAAAGATATCGGTGGTATCAAAGCGGGCGAGCAGCTTACCCTTGGGGAACTCGAGCAGGTACTCCAATCGGGACGTAAAATTGCCCTCGAAGAAGATACAGGGCGTAGCGCCCCGTTCGATGAGAGCCATGACGAGCTTTTTAAAGGTAGGCCAGTAGAAGGTCCGGAACTGCTTCATGGACATGAAGTCGTCAGATCCACGGGTATTGGTCATGAAAATGCGGGTGTAGCCGTTTTCACTGGGCGGGGGCATCGGTCTTTCCAGAGTCTTCTTGAGGATGAACTCACAGGTTTCTATAATTTTATCCGGCTGGCGGAACATATCCATCATCGTGCCGCTCATACCGCGCATGGAATGGGAAATTACATCGTAAGGGGGCATCGCCGCGCCCTGGAAATACGTCGGGAAGCCCATATCCTGTACCATTTTATTGAATTTAGTCATCTTCGGACGCCATTTTCTCATTTCCTTGCCGGCCCGCTGGAGGGTGCGGATGGTCTTATCCACTTTAGGCTCAGCAAAAGCCATCGCCAGCGCCTGTATGCCCATCGGGCCGCCCGCCATATCGGAGAGTTTCGGCAGCATTGAAAGGCCTGCCAGGTTATCGCTGGTGCGGGACATGAAAATCCGGAACATGAAATCCGAGGGATCGCTCATATAGAGGTCGTATTCATCGGCTTTCAGGTTATCGATTTCGATGGACTGGTGACCCTGGTAGGGGTCGATGCCGTGACCGGGCCAGCGCATCTGTTTGGGGTTTAAAATTTCCAGGGCTTTGCCGGGCATGAACCCCTGCTGAAAAATCAAATCCGGCTGGAAGTCCTGCAGGGTTTTTTGATAGGCGGCGTACCAGGCGTCAAAGTCATAATAGGCGGCAGAGCAGGGAATGCCGGTGTATTTAGCGGGGAAGTACCCCATCGAGGAGATAACCGGGACCCTATCCGGCATCTTAAGACGGATGGCGTCCATGATTCTTGTTTCACGTTCCTTGCTCAGCTGCCTGGCGGATTTCTCCATTTTTATACCCTCTTACCTTTTTATTGCTAATATAGCAGTTAAGATGGAGGATATTCAAATAAAACAGAGTTTGAATAGCACTGGGAAATTTAAAGAGAATACGAGGTTGGATGAGCGGGCTTCTTAACCGATTATCTTTTGTGCCAGGCGCTTCAGGCGTCTTTCAAGGCCAGGGACACGAGAGGCGTCGGTGGGGTTTTTAGCGAGTACGGACACGCTGCCCATCCAGCGCATTTTACAGAGTTTGGCATAACCCTTCAGGTTTTGAATAGTCTGGCCGATGCCTTCCTCGGCTACTGCCAGTCCGGCGATACGTTTCTCTTCCAGTCTGGGCCAGACGGCACAGGTGCGGTCGAGGAAGTTCTTAAGCAGGCCGGAGAGCATTTCCATATATCCCGGCGTAGCCAGGACGATAGCATCCGCCGCTAGCAGCCTGGGGTAGACCCCCGCCATGTCGTCCTTGATAACGCAGTCGCCTTTACGCTTTTTGCCGCCTTTTTCGCAGGAAAGGCAGCCGCGGCACATCTGAACGTCCATTTTCCGCAGGAGCAGCATTTCTACTTTAACGCCGCCCCGGGAAAGCTCCTCGCATAGCTTTGAAAGCATCCACTCGGAATTGCCTTTACGCGGCGAGCCACAGACGCCAACGATTTTCATGGTCGCTTTTATCATACCAATCTAGTTATAACGGGGGCAACTCAAAGGAACGCGAAATGGAATTTACTATGACCTTGGTTCTTAACAAAAAGAGGATTGAATCTAAAGAGAAAATTTTTAATTAACCTGTTGTCTTTGTCGGCTTCGACTGGACCGGCTGCTCTTTCTTATAAAAGACCGCTTGCCGTTCTTTTCAGTAAGAGGCAGGGCTTCGACAAGGCTGATGCGGTGGTCTCTCACCTTTTTCCCGTGCATACCGGCGATGGCGGCGATGCCTTCGGACTTGGATGTCATTTCCACGAATCCGTAGCCGGTGGTTTGACCGCTGCCGATATATTTATCGTTCATGATGATTACCGAGTTCACTTCGCCGTACACGTTAAATGCTTCCCTGAGTTCATCCTCGGTGGTTTCAAGCGATAGATTGCCTATATAGATATTCATACTGCCGCCTTTCAACAAATCGTGCCAGCGTAGCCGATTTGCTACCGTTTAGTCAGCAATAGTCCGCGTAACTACCGGTATCGGGTCGCTTAATATCTTCGGTCTCTGCCACCGCCCGACCTGCCGCCCCGACCACCGCCTCTGCCGCCGCTATAACCCCCGCTTCTCCTGTTACTAAAGGAACCGCCGCTCCCACGGTTATCGGGTTTAGGGCGGGACTCATTCACCACGATGGTGCGTTCCTTCAATGATTTGCCGTTGAGACCGGCGATAGCGGCCTCGGCTTCGGACTTCGAACCCATTTCAACAAAGGCAAAACCCCTGGGCCGCCCGCTGAATTTATCGGAAGGAATGGCTACGGAATCTACTTTGCCGTAGACGCCGAATTCTGCCGACAACTCGTCCTCGGTGACTTCATATGATAGATTACCTACATAGATTTTCATAATTTGCCCCCTCCTGTAAATAACGTTGATGTATCCGGACATGTAATAACAGGGGTAACTCGGGTCAAGATCACTTCCGGATCGGATAACCAACCCGGAAGTGACACAGGACTAACTTTGCTTATCTGCTTACTCTGGTTTGCCGGTAACAATCGCTGCAGTAAACCGGTTTATCACCGCGTGGTTGGAAGGGGACTTCGGTAGCTTTACCACACTGAGCGCAGGTGGCGGGGAACATCTGGCGTTTAGCGCCGTATCCGCCGCTTCCGTATCGTTCGGCCTTCCTTGCCTGACGGCATTCGGGGCAACGCTTGGGCTCATTAGTGTAGCCTTTGGACTGGAAAAATTCCTGGTCTTCGGCGCTGAACGTAAAGGTAGCGCCGCAATCGGCACATGTAAGAGACTTATCCTGGAAACTCATAGGATGACCTCCTCTCTTTAAAGATTAGTTAGAGTTTTGGTCATCCAACACTTGAGAGAAATCTGCTCGAAAGGCTTCTAGGAAGCGTGCAATAACCCAAACTTGAACTTATTTAAATTATACCACACAGGCAAATTTTTGTACACAAAGGGGGTATTTTAAAAGGAAAAAGCCAAACGGTTAATACATTTATAACGTGTCTTACGGTTTTTAAAGTACGTGATTTACGTAACGTTTATAAAATCCTCCAGTTTCTTTACAGGCTCTTCATTTGAGGAATGGTATTATAACGGAGACTGGTTGAAAGAAAAAGCCTAATATATTATCCATAAAACACTAGTCAAGGAAATAATGTTAGCGGTTTTTTGTGCCTTAAATAAAACCGGAATACACTATTGTGAGAGTTATTGGAAGAGGAGTTGTCTTCGTTGTAGAGTTGCCGGTTGAAACAACTGCTACAGGGGGAGAAACAAAAGAATGCCGAATGCGAGAAATCAATATAAAATACTTTTTTTAGAAGATGAGCCGGTCATCGGTCGGGTTATCTCCAGGTCGCTTGGAGCGGAAGGATTTGAAATAGATGTCGCGATTAACGGGCTTATTGCTAAAGAAAAAATAGAATCCAATAATGAATATGATTTATTTGTCTTCGATATACGTACGCCGATAATAAGCGGAAGCCAGCTATATGAATATCTTGAGAAGGAACGCCCTGAACTGATGAGTAAAGTTATCTTCGCTACCGGAGATAACCTGAATAAAGCCACCAAGGAATTTCTGGATAGAGTAAAACGGCCCTTTGTGACCAAACCCTACACACCCGCGCAAATAAAGAGCTTGATTTTACAGACTATCAATCAGAATCTTTCTTCAACTTGAAAACCGGATAGCGCGTCCACCAGATATTTCTAATATTCTAACGTATTACCCAGTTGACAGACGATTGTATTTCTTTATAATATTCATTCGGGATATTTTTTATTATTTCCGTAACGGTTTTACGTATAAAAACAGTATCAATACGCCTATATTTGACAATAGCTATTGAAGGTACTAAAATAACGCTGCCATCAAATAATAAAGGTCAAGGTTGCGCAATATGAATTTTTCTATGATAATATAGAGATTTTTGTATTGAAATACAACAACTGCCATGTTAAATTGCAAATATTAAGATTCCAGGAAACAACATAGTACAGAGGGAGGTGACTATATGTGACAAAAGAGGAAAAAAGCTTAACGTAAATTGCGTATAAAAGGAGTGGCAAATAATGTGGAATAAAATATTAAAATATTCGATACCGCTAGTCATTTGTTTAGTCCTTGTTCTTACTACGGTTTTTGCAAGCGGTTGTGGAGGGGGAGGAACAGAAAAAAACGAAATCCTCATCGGCGCTTCACGTGATATCACCGGCCCGATGGCTGGTTTCCAGGACTTTGGCTTCGCTGCGGTCTATAATATGTGGATTGACGAAGTCAACGCCGCCGGCGGTATCGATGTAGGCGGCAAGAAACTCCCCGTCAGAATAATAGAGTATGATGATGGCAGCGACCCGGCGGTAGTCACCAGGAACCTTGAAAAGCTGATAACCGAAGATAAAGTGGACTTCCTCTTTGGTCCTACCGGCACAGCTTCGCTTTTCGCCGCGGCGCCTATCGCTAGTAAATACAACAAGATAATAATATGTGGCGAAGGCGGCGCCACCACCCTTATACCGAAGCTGCCCAGCATGCCTTACGTCTTCTCCGTTTTGAACTTCTCCGACCATTTCCAGATACCCGTGTTCGCGGATATTTGCAATGAGGTGGGCGCCAAGTCGGCATATATAATGTACATGTCTGACCTGCATGGCGCCGAGTACAACCTTACAGCGCAGAGTGAGTTTACCCTTAAGGGAATAACCGTCTTGGGGACCAAGAGCATCCCGCCAACTATCACGGATATGGACCCGATAGTTAAGGAAGCCAAGGCTTCCGGTGCCGATATTTTCTGCTCCTTCTCGTATCCGCCCCAGAATATTCTTTTCATGTCGACAGCCTTAGCGCTCGATTATAGCCCGAAGATGGTCCTGCTGGGGCCGGGTGGTAACTTCCAGTTCTTTCCTCTCATGTTTGGCGATGCTTTGCAAGGTGTCATGGCTGAAGGCGCGTGGAACGCCAAGAGCTCCCCCGAGGCTGGCGCCTTTGCGGCCAAATTGGAAGCCACGGTAGGTTTGGGGAATATGGATTGGTGGGGAGCCATAGTATACTATGCCGCGCTACAGCACTTCGCACAAGCAATTGAGAAGGCCGGCACCCTTGAAAATAAAGCGGTCAGGGATGTGATAGCTACAGAGACATTCGAGACCGTAATTGGACCTATGTGGTGGGATTGTGGCCCTGACCACGCAGGTGGCGGACTTCTACCGCAAGTATGCTACGCCGGTCAAATCGGACAGTGGCAGAACGGTATCTTTGAGGTCATTGACCCCGGCGATAAACGCACCGCAGCGCCGATTTATCCCAAACCGCCGTGGCCAACACCTTAACCTGGAAAACTAAATAGTAGAAAAGCACAGTTCACAGGCTGTCTGGAGGTCATATTGCGCGCCTAAACGCGCCGATGTCCTCTTAAATGGACAAATTGTATGGTCTTCAGATAGCCTGCTAGTATAACAATAAAAAATATTGTATAATAGCCTGCGGATATTTTTGAGATAAAGTAATGGATCTGATAATTAATATCGTCCTCGGCGGATTATTAATCGGTGGTATTTATTCGCTGATATCGATGGGGCTTAGCCTGCAGTACGGCGTCGCCAAGGTGCTGAACATCGCACACGGCGAATTTTTAATGGTCGGGGCCTTTATCACATACTGGCTGCAGCAGAATGGCGTTGATCCTCTGCTTACTATTGTTGTAGGCGGACCGCTGCTATTTTTAGTCGGATTTATCCTTTACCGGACTGTTTTCACGAGCATCAGGTTAAAAGCACCCAACACTGGCGTTTATGAAAGTAATTCTTTGCTGGCCGCCTTCGGGCTTTATTTTATTGTTCAAAATATCGCTGTTCTCATCTGGGGTACGACACCGCAAAGGTTCTCTTATCTAGCCAGCAGCGTAACTATCCTTGGAGAAGATTTTAACGAGAACCGGTTGGTAGCCACAGCATTTGCGGTGGCGATAGGTGCAGCATTTTATTTATTCTTAGAGCGTACGCGCATCGGGAAGGCTATCCGGGCAGCGGCTCAGGACCCCTTGACGGCCGGGCTGATGGGGGTTGATATTAATTTCGTACTGGCGTTGTGTTTCGGTTTCGGCGCCGCCATGGCGGGTTTAGCCGGCGTACTTATCAGCATTTGTTACCCTATAACCACCACGATGGGCCTGGGATATACCGTCATCGCCATCGTCGTTGTCACGCTGGGTGGGTTAGGCAGCATTCCCGGCAGCTTTATCGGGGGTTTTATCCTGGGTATTATCGGCACCGGTGTCACATACTGGGAGCCGGGCTTGGCCGTGGCTTCTTATTATGTAATATTTATAATTTTGTTGCTGGTGCGTCCAAAAGGCATCATGGGGAAATAAAGAAATGGACTTTAGCAAAATTAACTGGAAAAAAGCTGCTATTACCGCAGGGATACCACTGGTAATCCTGATTTTTCTGGGCTTGTGGCCTACAATCGGTCCACAATATTGGGTTACGCTATTCTCCTATTTCTTGTTATATATCATCATATCCGTCAGTTGGACCATATTTTCCGGCGCTACCGGCTATATATCACTGGCGTCAGCCGCGTTTTACGGGATCGGCATCTATGCAGCGGCTTTATTCAGAGAGCAATTCGCTGCGAATTTACCTTTGATTGTCGTTGTTCTCATAGGGGGACTGGCCAGTTTCGTCCTTGCCTTTATCGTGGGCGCAATAACGTTAAGACTCAAAGGTATATATTTCGCCATGTTTACCTTCGGTCTCGTGCTGCTTTTAAAGGAAGTAATCTACTACTGGGAAATACAATTTAACGATTTACGAGGCCGGTTTGTGGCCCCTGAGAGTAACGATACCATTTATTATTATCTCCTGGGCATCTTCGTCATCACGATGATTGTCGCTTACCTCATAAGAAGGTCAAAATACGGACTGGCGCTGCAAATCATCGGTGAGAATGAAGAAGCGGCAGCGCACACCGGCATCAATGTCACCATGGTCAAGGTTCTCACCTATGCCGTAAGCGCGATATTCATCGGCGCAGCCGGCGTCATTATGGCGACGAAGTTGACCTATGTCGACCCGGGCGTTGCATTTAGTCCGATGATGTCTTTCAGCCCGGTTCTGATGGCTATTTTCGGTGGTATGGGTAGCATTTACGGACCGGTTATAGGTGCGGTAATTTTTACCTACATCGAGGAAATATTAAAGACGGGCAGCATGAAAAACTACTATATGCTTATATTCGGTGTAATCCTAATCGGCGTTATCCTTTACCTGCCTAATGGTATAGTGGGATCTATACAGAATTTGTGGAAACGAATTTCAGGAGCAAGACGTGCACATACTAGAGGGTGAAGGAGTCACCAAGTATTTCGGCGGCCTTGCGGCGGTGTCCGACGTTAGCTTTTACGTCGACGAGGGAGAGGTTGTAGGACTGATAGGTCCCAACGGTGCCGGCAAGACAACCCTGTTTAATTTGATATCCGCGGCGCTTGAGCCCAAGACCGGGGAAATAAGATTCAAGGGTAAAAAAATCAACGGACTCAAACCGTACCAGATCTGCCGATTGGGTATTGCCAGGACTTTTCAAACCGTAAAGATATTCGGTAATTTACCCGTAATTGAGAATGTACGCATAGGTTCGCTTTTTGGTCCATTCAAGGGGCTTTCGACGGCGGATGCTACCAGGGAAGCTAATGAGTTGCTGGAATTCATGGGATTGTCAGACGTTGCTTACGCGCCTGCCAGAGACCTGACCCTGGCGCACCAGAAACGACTCGAAGTAGCCAGAGCCCTGGCTACAAAACCAACTCTATTGATGTTAGATGAGTTAATGGCTGGTCTTAACCAGACCGAGCTTATCGAGGCGATGGACCTGGTAAAAAAGATACGGGAAAAGGGAACCACCATTGTTATGATTGAGCATGTAATGAAGGCTATTATGAATATCTGCGACCGTATTATCGTGCTGCATCATGGTAAGAAAATCGCGGATGGGACTCCTCAAGAAGTAGCCAATAGTAAAACAGTCATCGAGGTTTATCTGGGGGAAGCATCCGATGCTGGAAATTAATAATATAAATGCTTTTTACGGCAGGATCCAGATATTGTGGGATGTCAGTTTAAAAGTAAATGAGGGAGAGATTGTCGCTCTTATCGGCGCCAATGGAGCCGGGAAATCAACTCTGATCAATACCGTAACAGGTTTGTTACGTTCAACCTCCGGTAGTATGACGTTCATGGGCAAACGCATCGACCGACTGGCGCCCCACGTCATTTCGGAGCTTGGGATGTCCCATATACCCGAGGGCAGAAAACTCTTTACGGAGATGTCGGTGCGTGAGAACCTTGAATTGGGAGCGTATCCTAAAAGTGCCTGGAAAACAAAAAAAGAAACGCAGGAGCACGTGTACGAGATATTCCCCAGATTAAAAGAAAGAGAAAAGCAATTAGCCCGTACCCTTAGCGGCGGGGAGCAGCAGATGCTGGCGATGGGGCGGGGTCTCATGTCCAAGCCCAAGCTATGTATCATCGATGAACCTTCAAATGGGCTGGCGCCGCTGGTGGTGCTGGAGGTTTTTAAAATTATACAGTCGCTCCGCGACCAGGGTATTACGATTTTGCTGATTGAGCAGAATGTAAGGCATACCCTGGAGATATCGGATAGGGCTTACGTGCTGGAAAACGGACGGATTGTCATGGAAGGCGACTGCGCCACGTGCCTGGCGAGCGAGCATATCAAGAAAGCCTACCTGGGACTGTAATCAACAGCTATTCGTTGATCTTTAGTCTGATTTGCCACCTCCGCGTTCATATATTATAATTGTTAGACCTCTATACCCGTTTTTACTAAAAGAGTGTTTTTTGGAAACCATCAAGCTTAATATAGACGGACGCGATATAGAGACACAGTCGGGCAAAAGCGTCCTTGAAGCTTCTTTAGAAGCCGGTATTTACATTCCCTACCTCTGTTATCATCCCGACCTCGGTACAACCGGAGACTGCGGGCTATGTTTGGTGGAGGTGGAGGGGAGCGATGAACTAGTCATTTCTTGCACCACGCCTGTCGCCGGGGGGATGGTTGTAAAGACAAAATCAAAGAGGCTTGCCGAGGCGCGCCGGCAGGCTATGGAAAAAATACTGGCAGGGCACCCTGCCGACTGCGGCACCTGCATCAAGTACCTTAACTGCGAATTACAATCGCTCAAGCAGTATATCAGCGAAGAGGAATACAAGCCTAAAGGACGGGCGCGGCTTTTCGCGGTAGATAACAGCAATCCTCTCTTCACCATCGACCCCAATAAATGCGTCATGTGCACCCGCTGTATAAGAGCCTGTAAAGACTTGCGGGGGGTGGGGGTACTTATTGAAAAAACAAAGGGCGAAGAGAGATACATCGGGACGGAAAACGGTTTGCCACTGGCAGATTCTGGGTGTCGCTTCTGCGGAGCCTGCGCGGAAGTCTGCCCCAGCGGCGCTATCATGGATAAGGAAGAACTGACCAAAGGGAAAAACAGAAAGCACGCTTTATTGCCATGCAGGTACACATGCCCTGCGGAAATAGATGTGCCGCGGTATCTGCGCTTTATAGGAGAAAAAAAGTACACCGCCGCCGCGGCGGTGATTAGGGAAAAGGTGCCGTTTCCTGGGGTGCTGGGCTACGTTTGCGACCGTCCCTGTGAGGATGTCTGCCGTCGCGGCGAAGTAAATCAGCCGGTTTCCATTAGAGAACTTAAGCGCTATGCTGCGGAACATGATGCCGACGATTTAAAATCAATCAGGAAACCCGCAACAGATAAGAAGGTAGCCGTCATCGGCTCCGGTCCGGCGGGACTGACGGCAGCGTATTATCTGGCTTTGCAGGGACATGACGTTTCGGTATTTGAAACGTTGCCGTTTGCGGGCGGTATGCTGCGTTGCGGCATTCCGGAATACCGCCTTCCGCGGGCAGTGCTCGATAAAGAGATAAAATGTATAGAAGATATGGGCATTGAGATAAAGACCGGCACCCGTATTGAGTCCATCGATACGCTTTTCCAGCAGGGATTTGACGGTATTATTACATCGATAGGGACGCATCAGGGGCAAAAGCTAAGGATACCCGGCGCCGATAATGACGGGGTATTAATCGGGGTTGATTTTTTAAGGGACATTAATCTGGGGAAAGAGGTAAACATCGGGGAAAATGTTCTGGTGCTAGGGGGAGGCAACGTAGCTTTCGATTGCGCGCGGGCGGCGCGAAGGCTGGGAGCAACAGAGGTGAAAATAGCCTGCCTGGAATCCAGGGAAACAATGCCGGCCGCGGATGACGAAATAAAACAGGGCGAGGAGGAGGGCATTACCCTTTACCCCGCCCGGACTTTTACCCGAATCTTGACCGAAAACGGGAAAATTACCGGCGTGGAATGCCTTGAGGTCAGCTCGTTGACCTTCGATGAAGAGAAAAATCCTCAAATAGAGACCCGAGAAGATTCACAGCACGTAATCGAAGCCGATACCGTGATATTCGCCATCGGGCAGCGGCCGGAAA
>MGMT01000087.1 GCA_001796525.1 Chloroflexi bacterium RBG_13_51_52
GATAATATCTTTGCTGCCGAGTTCTTCATTAAGCGACTTGATAATTTCAGCGGCTTCGGTGGTGGGGATATGCCCGGCGGAGTAGTCGTCCATTTTACCGTCGATAACACTGACGAGGTTGCAGCGGAAAACGACCTCATCATCAGCGATATCTATTCCTAGGCTTTTAGCCTCGATGGAAGCCCTGCCTCTGTAGTAGACAATGGGGTCATAGCCCATGACGGACATGCAGGCGCAGGCGCTGCTTGCTTCCATTCCGTCAGGCACGGTACGCACCAGTCCCAGAGAGCCCTGCTTTGCCATGGCATCGAGGTGGGGGGTACGCGCCAGCTCGAGGCAGGTCTTGCCGCCTCTGGCCGGGATGGGGAGTCCGGCGGCGCCATCAATTATTAAAACAATATATTTCATCTATACTTAACTATACAACACTTTATTATTTTATGAGCAGTTGCGCTTTTGCGCAATTACTCACTTGCGCGGATGCGACTTTTACCCTTTCTCCCTGGATACCGACTTTCGTCGGTATGGTTTATTTATATTTCTTGCTTAAACAGCCTGCATAGCTTTATAATAAATAGCGACGGGGCGTAGCGCAGTCTGGTTTAGCGCGCAGCGTTCGGGACGCTGAGGTCGGTGGTTCAAATCCACTCGCCCCGACCATGCTTAAAGTCCTTTATAGGTCCGTTCACTCCTCCTGGCTATCCGCTCTACATATACTATCTTGTTCTCAACATCAACAGGATATATTACCCTATAATCCCTTACCCTTACACGATATAGATTAGTTCCAGACTTAGTTTTGGAGCGTACCAACTCCGAACGCACTGACCCCGGGTCTTCTTCAAGAGTATGATTTACCTTTGATATAACAAGAAAATCTCCGGGATTCAGGTGGAGAAATGCTTTCTCGGCCTGACGGCTCAAAACTACTTTATATTTCACCTGTCTTTATGACTTTCTTTCCATTTGCGCTCGACTTCTTCCAGCGGGATATATTTTTGGTCTCCCTTTTGCTTTTCTTTGATGATTTCACGTACGTCCTGATCATCCTCCAGCATTTCCAGCACGGCTTCCCTGATGAGGTTTGCCATAGAAGTGCGTCTTTCAAATGCCAAACGCCTCAACTCCTCGTGGTGCTCTTCGGTTAAAAAGATGGTCGTCCTCTTGAGTTTGGTATTCTTCCCGGTTTTGGGCTTGACTAATGTCATCTCCATCACCCCCTGGAGTATATGATAACATATATATGCTTAGATGTCTATATGTTTCTTGGCTTCCTCCCAGAGTTCGTCCCATTCCTTTAGGGAAAGCTTCTGCAGTTCTTTGCCGCGCTGGCGGCAGAGTTCTTCCACTTTAGAAAAACGGCGATAAAACTTGCGGTTGGCTTCCCGCAGCGCCACTTCAGCGTCGATGCCCTGCCAGCGGGCGAAGTTGACCATGGTAAATAGCAGGTCGCCGAACTCCTGCTCTTTTTCTTCACGGCTGCCGGCTTCTTTGATTTCCCGTATCTCTTCAATCAGCTTATCGATGACGCCTTCAATGTTTTCCCATTCAAAGCCGACACGCACGGCACGGCGCGATATTTCATAGGCATAAGCCAGTGCCGGCATTTCTTCAGGCACGCCCTCAAGCATGGAGACTCCCTCTTCCCGTTCCTCTTCTTTTAAAGCCTCCCAGTTGTGCATTACTTCTTCAGCGTCTTTAACTTTTTTCGAGCCGAAGATATGAGGATGGCGGCGCACTATCTTACTGGAGATGCTGCTGATAACATCGCCGATTTCAAACTCCCCAGTGTCTTTGGCTATCTGGGCGTGCAAGACAATCTGCAAAAGAAGGTCGCCCAGCTCCTCACACAGTTTAGCGGCATCGGCTTCGTCCAGCGTTTCCAGGACCTCGTAAGTTTCCGAGAGCAGGTTTTCACGCAGGGTCTGGTGGGTCTGCTCTTTATCCCAGGGACAACCGTCCGGGGCGCGCAGCCGGGCGATTATCTCCACCAGGGTATCGAATTTATGCAAATTTTCAGGCGAAGTCAAGGGCAGCCTCCTTAATCCAATATTACCCTCAAAGCAGCAGGAGCCTCTTTATCCTTCAAAAGATACCAAATTTTCTCCCTTAAATTCAACATATCCCAAGTTTTTATATTTCTCCAGTTTGTTATTGGGTAATAACCCTTAATTATTTTAGGTAAAAACTCTCAATCATATTGGAGGTATCCTGACTTAATAGGTGAAAAGTAAACAGATATAATTAATAGGATAACTTTATCCGTATCAACAACACGGATAAATGCATGTATATTTTTCGAATATTTTTCATGAGGAGAAAATATAATATATGAAAATTCGAGATTTGATTTTGGCCGTGCTGATATTAGGCATGGTTATCAGTACGGGAACGCTTGTAGCCTTTTCTTCTAATGGCATAAGCGATATCAAAAACACCACTTCCGAAGCAAGTTCAGGGGAACTGTTAGCCACCGCCAGTAAAAACCTGGAGTATGTGGCTATCGGTTTCCGCGATTCTCTTGACGCCCAGATGCAAAACCAGTATAAAATGGTAAAGTCGTGGGCTCTGGAACCTTCCCTGTTAGAGGTGGCGAAGAACGCCCAGAGCTATTCTAAAGAAGAGCTCTACGAAATGTGGAGCGCCGAGACGACGCGAGAATATGTCAGCGCTTTGGGCACCGGAGACGGCAACCCGGATAATGACTTATCTCCTTCAGCATCTCAATACCTTGTCGACCTTGCTGCAAGTACCGGTTATCCGGAAATATTCATCACCGATTACAGGGGTTATACCGTTTCCGCCAGTGACGCCACTTTTAAATTTGATAGTGGTCCTGATGATTGGAGAGTCTTTTTACAGTCCGGAATTCCCACCTTTACAAAATATAATATGAACAACCCGGACAGGGGTGGCGAGGTCTGGTATACAGCCGCTAATGATGCAGCGGATGGTTTCTATGTCGGTAGTATTGTCTGGAACGATAACTCCAGTACATGGGGAATCGATATAGTCAGCCAGCTGAAAGACCCCGAAACCGATGAGTACCTGGGGCAGATTAAGGCTGTCTTCGACTATGGCACATTCATCGACCGATTCGTGAATGTTGAAAACCTGGATGTATATGAAATTAAAGTAGTAGACCATTATGGGATTGTCGTGGCTACATCACTGGAAGACAAGGCAAAGGTCAACAACGTAAGCTTTAGTTTGAAGGACGATACCAGTTTCAAGAATGCTATCGCTGAAGGTTCCGGCAGCATTGCCAACAGCTATGCAGATGAAAATGGTCAGGATGTATTCGCCGGCTATGCCCAGTCAAATGATGTCAACGGACTCGTCACGATGGTTAGCAAGAGGGCGGCGGACATAACGGCACCTATCGATGCGTTTATCGGGACATTACAGTCCAGCATCGGGGACCAAAGCTCCAGCCTGCAAAGGAATATGATTATCATCGGCGCTGTTGTTGCTGTTATAATAATCGTATTGGCAGCCCTTATCATGAGAGCTAAAGTCTCGGTCCCGCTAAAGAAACTCACCACGGTTTCGGAGAAACTCTCCAAAGGCGAGATTGAAGGTCTGGAGATAGATATCAAGGGCAAGGATGAAATCAGCAGCTTCGGTGAAAGCTTCAAGGGTGTCCTGGCTGCTTTCAACTTCCTCAAAGATGAAGCGGAAAAGAAGAATTAAGGTGAATTGATATGGGAACAATACTGGCATCTTATTTCGATAAAGCCAAGGAAGCCGGGGGCATTGCCGCGCAGGTTAAACTGGCGATGTTAACAAAAATGGCCCGCGCGACCGCGGTTCAAGCCCCTGACTCCGCCGTAAATATAAAAACTTTTGATGAGGCGATAAAGCAAATTTATCAAAATCTGAATAAGACATAGAATCTGCCAGCAGTATTCTTAATAAAAAGCACAAGCAAAACAACAGTTGACAGAGATTCAAGCAGGCGGGTCTTAATTACCCGCCTGTTTTTTTAGAGATTACAGCCGGAACCGTGCGTTATTGCGCATAAGAGGAATTGCGCAATTGCGCCAATTAAGGTAGAATCCTCTAGCCTGGCAACGCGGCGCTGATAAAGTCGCGCTGTCCTCTTAAAAACTCGGCGGCGGACATGGCTTTTTTACCGGCATATTGCACGTTCAGCACCCCGAGGATGCCATCTCCCGTAGTGATGCCCAGTCCCCCCTCAATGGAGGGAAGAGCCACCACGCGTCCGGGTCCTATATCACTCTTATCGGGTGAAACGACAGCCTCGTTTATTTTTAACTGTTTGCCGCGCCAGTACGTAAAGCAACCGGGCCATGGATAGTAAGCGCGCACGCGTCGCCAGATAGCCAGCGCCGGCTGCTGCCAGTCGATTTCCCCATCCTTTTTTGTCACCTGCCCTAAGTAGCTAGCTTTCGACTCATCCTGGGGGAGGGGAGTAATTTCACCGCGCAACCAGCCGGAGAGGGCTTCCTCTAACAGATGGGCGCCTACCAAGGAAAGTTTATCGGTTAGGGTGCCGGTATTATCCAGCGATGATACAGGTACTGCCGCGGTCTCCAATACGGGACCGGTATCCAGTTTAAATCTCACCAGCTGAATGCTGACTCCGGTAAAATCATCGCCCGCCAGTATCGCCGCCGCGACCGGCGAAGCGCCGCGGTGCCTCGGCAACAAAGAAAAGTGTACGTTCAGGCACTCGCGGGGCGGTATATCCAGCAATGCCTGCGGCAGAATCTGGCCGTAAGCGCAGACCACGATGATATCCGGCTTTAAAGCCGTCAGCTTGGCTAATACTTCCTGGGATTTAATATTTTCCGTCTGTAATACAGGTATTCCCCAACGCAAGGCAGCCTCTTTGACCGGCGAGAGCGCCAGAGCACGACCCCTACCCGACGGCCTGTCCGGCTGCGTGTACACCGCGACAACCTCATATTCAGCTATAAGCAGCTGCTCCAGCGAGGGCACGGCAAAGCGCGGTGAACCCATGAAAACAATGCGCAAAATACTACCTCCAGACGCCAAAATTCTAGCACTAATATATTTTTTTTACCACCCCTCGTAACCAAGCGAGGGACACCAGAAAACAGGCAAAAAAGGCAGGTTTAAAGAGCTTTTAAGAGCAGTCAGGGGGGGAAAACGGCTGGTTCTTGATGCCACAAAATTTGCTATGAGGGGGGTGGCGGTTGTATGCTAGGTGTTGTTAATGAATTAATCGTTTGTTAACATTTTCACCTCGCCGGATCCACCAGGAGAAGCGGGAAATTCAGGTGATTTTTAACGAGGGTCAAGTTGTGTCTTAAAACGAGAGGTTAGCGTGCTTGGAGTGTAGTGTTACCATAGTTGATTAAAGGATTTATGAACTCGATTAACAACCGTTCACCGAAAGAAATATGGGAAATAGCCCTGGGGGACTTACAGGTCCAGGTAAGTAAACCTAATTTCAGGACCTGGTTCAGCAAGACCGTCGGCTTGAGCTACCAGGATAACCAGTTCGTTATCGGCGTGCCTAACACGTTCGCCGCCGTATATTTAGAGAAAAACCAGCGTTCCATCATCGAGAAAGCCCTCATAGGCCTGACGGCGCCGGATGTCCAGGTGGTCTTCCAGGTCAACGGCAAATCCCATCATGTGGACGAAACCGAAAAGACTCAAGCGATACCCGCCACACCGCCTGCTTTTACAAGATTAAATCCTGATTACGTTTTCGATTCTTTTATCGAGGGCAGCGGCAACCGGCTGGCACGAGCGGCAGCGCAGTCTGTAGCCCAGAACCCGGGGCGAAGCTATAATCCTCTTTTCATCTATGGCGGCGCCGGACTCGGTAAGACCCACCTGCTCCACGCCATCGGTCAGGCGGCCGCGGCCAACCATATCAACGTTATCTCCACCAGCGCCGAAGAGTTCACCAATGAGTTCGTATCAGCCATACGCGAGAAAAATACCGAAGAGTTCCGCAATAAGTACCGCAGTATAGGCATGCTGCTTATCGACGACATCCAGTTTATCGGCGGTAAAGAGCAGACGGAAGAAAGCTTTTTCCACACCTTTAACGAGCTTCACAATACCAACCGGCAAATCGTCATGACCAGCGACTGCCCGCCGAAATCGATGCCCCTACTGGAGGAGCGCCTGCGCTCACGCTTCGAATGGGGCTTAACCGTCGACATACAGCCACCGGACTACGAAACGCGCCTGGCTATCCTGCAATCAAAAGCGCGGCAAAAGGGCGTGAACGTCCCCAAGGAAGTGTTCGAGCTGATTGCCAAGGAGACGCAGAGTAATATCAGGGTGCTGGAAGGCTCTCTGAACAGGGTATTCGCCTTCGCCAAGCTCCTGCGGGCGGCGCCGACACTGGAAATAGCGATCCGGGCGCTCGAGGACGTAGCCATCAAGGAATTCATGCCGGACGACATAACTCCTACGATAATAATCGCAGCCGTTGCTGACTGCTTCCAACTATCCCGGGACGCCATCCTGGGGCGGGAACGCGACAAGGACACCGCGCTTGCCCGACGCATCGCCATGTACCTCCTGCGGCAGGAGACCAATTATTCGCTCGCCCAGATAGGGGAGGTCCTTGGCAACCGCGACGCCGCTGCCGTCACCAACGCCTGCAAGAAAATCACCAACGATATCAATATCAGCCCCTTCTTGAAGCGCAAGGTCCGCGACATCCAGCATACCATCCATCATTAGATAGTCCTGATAACTAACTATCTATGCCCCTTTATTAATATTATTATTAACATAGTGTTTTCCGTAGATATTTAGCTTTCTGTATAAGACCTGATTTGTGTATAATTTGGTGTTAATTTTATTTCGTTTGGTGGATTTATTACCATTTTTTAGTTATCTTTTTGCGAACATATGTATTGAAGGAAGCTCCCTTCTTCGAAAAAAAACGTTTTTATGCAGTTCCCATTAGTATTACTTTTATTATTAACCTAAGTTTAAGACATATAAGTTGTTGTATAATCATATTGTTATTTAAATATTGTGAATGAGAGACAGATGATAGATAAGGTAGAGATAAAAGTAAAATCGGGTAACGGAGGCAGCGGGATAGTGGGATTCAGGCGGGAGATGTATGTGCCATTCGGGGGCCCCGACGGGGGAGACGGAGGTAAGGGTGGAGATGTAATTATCAGGGCGGATAAATCAACGGACAGCTTGAGGGATTACCGTCATAGAAATCTGTACCGGGCGGAAAACGGTCATAACGGAGCGGGGAGGCAGAAGCACGGCAGGGACGGCAAGGACCTTGTCATGGATGTGCCCGCGGGGACGATAGTGATGGCTATCGAAGAAGACGGCACCGAAATACTGCTGGGCGACCTGGAGAGCGCCGGCGAGAAGATAATCGCGGTGGAGGGAGGAAAAGGAGGATGGGGCAACATCCACTTCAAGTCGTCCGTCAACCAGGCGCCGCGCATCGCACAGCGGGGAGAGAAAAGCGAAGAAAGAACCCTAAAGCTGGAGATGAGACTGATTGCCGACGTAGGCATTATAGGCTATCCCAACGCGGGAAAGTCGACACTGCTGGCAGCGGCTTCGGCAGCCAAGCCGAAGATAGCCAGTTATCCTTTTACCACTCTGGAGCCGGCGCTGGGTGTGGTAGAAATCGGGACGGACAGTTATATCATGGCGGAGATACCAGGCCTGATAGAGGGAGCGCACCTGGGGAAGGGGCTGGGACATGACTTTCTGCGCCATGCTATGCGCACCAAGATACTGATTCACCTGATAAGCGGGACATCGGATACACCCGCGGAAGACATGATAAAAGTGAATAACGAGCTGGCGATG
>MGMT01000088.1 GCA_001796525.1 Chloroflexi bacterium RBG_13_51_52
CGGAGTTAACTGCCAGACTTCCGGCTGATTTTGTTGCGGCGGTACCGCCACAGCAACTCGAATTACTGATAAATAATCCGGAGGCATTAATGAGTCCGGATGCGCAAGCCCAATTACAGGCGATTATTGCAAATACAGGCGACCAGAGCGGCATAATGCTGGAAAATGTAGTGAATTCTATGAGAGAATCTCTATCATTCGCCATTTCCCACGTGTTTTTATATGCTGTGGTTGCGGTAGCAATTGCCTTTATCGTCAATCTGTTTATCAAGGAAATTCCTCTGCGCCAGCATTATCATGCAGAATCAGACCATCCACCGCAGAAAACAGAATAAGGTGGGGATGGTGTGGGGGATTGCCTGTCAGGATTCCTGACGCTTTACATTAGTGTAATTATTTCTATTGGTTGATAGAATATTTTCATTGACGTATTAATCATTTATAATTAGTGTGAACCTGGCAAAAAGCATGACTCTTAATCGAAGAACAGAAAATCGGCAGTAAAGTCGAACGAGGAGGTAATAAGTTAATGGCGGACTTTGCGGCGCTAAAGAAAAAGGTGGATGAACTGGCGGAGAGAGAATGGGACATCCCAGGCATTGAAGCGAGAATCAGGAAGATGACGAAAAGCGGGATTCCACGCAAGAAACTAGATCCCAAAGAGATGAAAGCTAAAAAGGTAGAAATCCTCGACCGGGTGCAACGACGGGCTGAGGAGTATAATTTTATTTTCAAGAACTGCGCCAAGGGCACGGCGATGGCGCTGTTGGAAGAATTCGGGCTGGGGAATATGGAAATTATCAAAGCGCTCACGCCTTTTCCTGGCGTCGGTGGGACGGGCGAGATATGCGGGGGCATCACCGGCAGCCTGATTACTTTCGGGCTTTATTTCGGCAGTGACGACCCGCTGGATTTATCCGTGATGAATGACCCCAAGAGAAATCCTATTTTGATATCCCAGAAATTCATGGCATTTTTCGAAGACGCGATAGGACACTGGTATTGCGCCGACATCATCGAGACGGTGATACTGGGGAAAAGACTAAATCCCGGCGAAAGCGACACTGCCATGATGACTTTCGCGGGTGAGAAGGGCTTTGAGAAGTGTGGGTTACCTCCGGGGATGGGCTCCAGACTTGCTGCGGAGTTCATCATCGACAGTATGAAGTAAAGAAATGGGATTTCACGGACAATATACTTTGAGGTGCCGATGAGTTTATTTCTGGTCGTGCTGACGTATTTTGCGTATGTCTTTATTATCGCAATGTACGTGGTAAAAGCGATTAAGATAGCCAGGCTACCACTGCATTTACGCTGGGAATTGTACCCGGTGATCTATGAACCGAAAAGCAAGTACGGCAGCGGATTTCAGGAGGATGAAAAGGGATGGCGGAAAAGTCAGGGAAAGAAGCTGCGAAAAGGCATTCTTTATCTCCTGAAGGAAAACTTGAGGTTCAACGATTATTTTAAAAGCAACCGGGGATACTGGCTGGTATTATTCCCCTGGCATATCGGGTTTATTTTAATCGTAGCCTTTCACATACTGTGTTTCTTCGGCGCGTTGGTGATTATAGCTGGAAATCCGGTGACTGCAAACTCCGTTTACGTTATAGGGAAAATATTCTATTACTGTATCCTGATAACTGGAGTATTTAGCTTTATTGCAGGAGCCTTCGGAAGTATTGGCCTGATATTAAAACGGCAAAGTGATAAAAATTTAAAGGCATTTGCCACGCCGCAGAACTATTTTAATTATATATTTACCTTGATTGTTTTTTTGAGCGGGCTATACGCCTGGATTTTTGCCGACCCCACCTTTGCGCAATACCGGGATTTCTGGAGAGGGCTATTGACGTTAAGTCCGGTATCCGTTGAACCCGCTACGGCTGTTCATATTATACTTTTCTCCCTGTTCCTGGTTTACCTGCCTTTTACCCGTTCCATGCATTATATCACCAAGTTTTTTGCTTTCTTCTGGGTAAGATGGGATGATCGGCCGAATTTCAGGGGCAGCAAAGTGGAAAGGAATATCACGGGACTACTCAATAAACCTGTAACCTGGTCAGCACCTCATATAAAGTCGGGCCGGACCTGGGCGGAAATAACCGCAGAAGAAAAGTATCATGAAAAAACATCTTAAGCTGACCGATATCTCGAAAGATGGGGACGAACAACTCGATGAAATCAATATAGACGAGTTGGTACCGTTGCCTCCGCCTTATGATAAAGGTGAAGAACTGCCGGGTATAAAGCAACTCACCGATGACCAGAGGGAAAGACTCGTCTGCAATCTGGACGGCGTTGTTTCTTACGCCGCCCTGCCCAAACCTGCCAATAAAGAGGAAGAAGAGAAGTATGTCGGGCAATTCATCGCGGGGCTGAAAAAGCTTTTGAGCAAGGAAAACAACTGGACATTCCTTCAGCCCCTGCTGCTCTCTATAGATTACTGCGCCCGGTGCCAGACCTGTAATGACGCTTGCCCGGTTTACCTTGCCAGCGGAGAGAAAGACTTCTACCGTCCCACCTACCGCTCGGAAATTTTTCGTCGAATTATCAACAAGTACATTAAGCCTGCCGGTAAGCTACGGGCAAAGCTTGGCGGGGGGGATATTGAGCTTAACTGGGCCACGATATCGCGCTTGTACGAATTAAGCTATCGCTGCAATCTCTGCCGTCGCTGCGCCCAGTCCTGTCCCATGGGGGTTGATAACGCTCTTATCACCCGCGAGTTGCGTAAGCTGTTCAGTCAGGAGTTTGGCTGGGCGCCCAAAGAGCTGCACGAGAAAGGCACGGTCCTCCAGCTTGAAGTAGGCTCGCCCACTGGACTAAGACCGAATGTTGCCATCGACAACCTGAAGTTCCTGGACGAGGAATTTACCGAGAGTACCGGTATCAGAGTTGAAACGCCCTGGGATAAGGAGGGGGCTGATGTCCTGTTGATTCACAGCGCCGGCGATATTATCTCATTTCCGGAAAGCGTTATAGCTTTTACCATTTTGTGCAACGCCGCCGGCGTTAACTGGACGCTATCATCGGAGGTCGGAGGCTATGACGGCGTCAATTACGGCCTGTTCTATGATGATGTGCAGCTGGCTAAAGTGGCTGTCAGGCATGTTCAAATTGCTAGAAAACTCAGGGTAAAAAAGATTGTCATGGGCGAGTGCGGGCACGAGCATAAAGCCCTGATAACCGTAGCCGACCGGCTGCTGACCGGCGACCTGATAATACCACGGGAGAGCGTAATGACTTTCCTGGAAGATATAGTTTTTAGTGGCAAGATTAAATTCGATCCCACGAAAAATAATTTCCCGGTGACACTTCACGACCCTTGCAATGTCGTGAGGAACCTGGGCATCGTCGAGCCGCAGAGGAGGATTCTACGCTACCTCTGCCCGCAGTTCAGAGAGATGACCCCGCACGGCGTGGACAACTACTGCTGCGGTGGGGGCGGAGGCTTAAGCGTAATGTCCGATGTCAATTTCACCGACTGGAAGGTGAATGTCTCGGGGAGGATGAAATTCAAACAAATACTTGAAGCTTTCGCCGACCGGCTGGGGCCGGAGGTAGGAAAATACGTTTGTGCGCCCTGCCTGAACTGTAAACTGCAATTACGGGATTTGTTCAAGTACTATGGGGCGCGGGAGAAATCCGGGATAATTTACGGAGGACTGGCTGAATTAATCGTCAATGCCATGGTAGAAATCAAAAAACCCTTTATTAACTGGGAAGAGGAACAATAGGGCGTATATTTGATTGTTCCCGCAAAATTAGATATTATTACCTTCGGCAAGATAAAGCCGTAAAAAGCTATTTTATTCTGGAAAGGATTAATTGATATGGCAAAAATGCAACTGGCAGGCGTGATGCTGGAGGTTGATGAACATGGCTTCATGCAGGAAACCGAAAAATGGAATGAAGATATCGCCAGGGCCTACGGGGCGAAAGAGGGCATCAATGAATTGACGGAAGACCACTGGAAGGCTATAAATTACCTGCGCAGCTATTACCTGGCGAATGGAATTTGCCCGATGATTAGAAGACTAATAAAGGAAACAGGATTCACCCTGAAGAAGCTTTACGACCTCTTTCCGGAAGGGCCGGCAAATTCGGCCTGCAAGTGGTCGGGTGTGCCCAAGGCAACGGGATGTGTCTAGATATTTTCGTCCTTTTGAATATACCAGTCTCTCGAATTATTGGATGGGAAGGGTAAATGTAAAGGTACTGCCTTTTCCGGGTTGACTCTTCACGCTGATTTTGCCACCGTGAGTTTCCACCAGTCTTTTAGCTATGGTTAGTCCCAGCCCACTACCGCCGGTGGTCCTGGCGCGGGACTTATCGACTCGGTAAAAGCGCTCGAAAATCATCGACAGTTCTTCAGGAGGGATGCCTTCTCCCGTATCCGATACGCTGATAGATACGGCATTATTTTGTTTGAGTACCGTTACAGTAATCTTACCGTTTTTGCCGGTATGCGCGATGGCATTATCCAGCAGATTATAAAGCACCTGCTTGATGCGGTGGGCATCGATATTGAGCAGCGGGAGTCCCGCCGTCAGGTTAGTAGTCAGTTTTAACTTCTTACCGGTTGCTTTGGGCTGTAATGCGGCTACGGTTTCTTCAATGAGTGCATTTATATCTGACTGTTGAGTGTTGATTTTCAATTCCCCGGCATCGGCAAGGCTCAATTCCTGCAGGTCGGCGACGAGACGCGATAGTGATAATGCTTCTTCATTCAATGAGCGGATGGTAGTTTTATCGGGCTTGATAACGCCATCGCTGATAGCTTCGAGATAGCCTTTGAGATTGGACAGGGGCGTCCTCAACTCATGAGCGACGTCAGCTACCATATTTCGCCTCAAGCTTTGGGTACGCTCAAGGTCATCAGCCATGGAATTGAAGGATCGCGCCAGTTCACCGAGTTCTCCTTGACCTTTATAATCCACCCGGTGAGAAAAATCACCCTTGCCGAACTTCCTGGTGGCACCGATGAGGGATTTCACCGGCGAGAGAATCCGCCGGGAGAGCAGGAAAGCAAGTAATATAGCAATACCGATAGCCAGCAAGCCTCCCCAGATAAAGAACCGACCGATACCTTCATACGTTAACTGCAGCGCAGTCCTGTTGATATCCGGAAAATCACCGTGAACGACATAGAGAGTGCCGACGGTGTCAGGTGATGTAGACGATACCCAGGGCTTTCCCTGTCTTTGGGGGAATATTATTTCCAACATCTGTCCGGTCGACGATATGGGGATTTGTGCAATTTCCTCGCTTATTGAGTTTTCGTTATAAGTGTTGCCTAAGAGTGTCCCATCGGAATCCGCCACTACGATATTATTCTGATCGGTAAGGACAATGCGCCGCTGGTATAATGTCCCGCACTGATCAATAAAAGTCTGGATGCCGTCCCAGGTATTTACGAACTGGTAGTAGCTGGAAAGTTCCATTTGCATCCTTGCATCCTGGTTCAATTCCAGACGTTCTCCCATCTGGGTGATTTCATGGCGTGTGGTCCGATAAGTAAGGAAAAATGCCGTGCCGATGGTAACGATGATGACGAGAGTGAAAGCTACGAGGAGGCGGAAGTTAAGGTTGTGTATCACTGGCGTTCTCCAGTAGTTTGTAGCCGGCCCCGTAAATAGTCTTAATATACCTGGGGTGGTGGGGGTCGGGTTCGAGTTTGCGGCGCAGCTTGAGGATATGGACATCTATAGTACGGTCGAAACTATCAAAATCATGACCGAGAGCTTTTTCAATAATTTGCGCTCTGCTGAACACTCTGCCCGGCTCTTTAACAAGCACACCCAGCACTTTAAATTCGATGGGGGTGAGGTTCAAGGGTCTACCATCCAGGTAAGCCTCATGTTTCAGGAAATTAACAGCGAGCATGCCTTGTTCTATTTTATCCGGTCCCCGCTCCCCGGGGAGGCGGCGTAACACCGCGCGCACCCTGGCAGCCAGCTCCCTGGGGCTGAATGGTTTAGTAACGTAATCATCCGCCCCGAGATTAAGACCGGTCAGCCGGTCGTCGTCGGTGGTCATGGCAGTAAGCATGATAATGGGAACGTCAGATTCTTTGCGGAGGATGCGGCAAACGTCAAGTCCGTTCATGCCCGGCAGCATGAGGTCCAGCACAATCAGGTCGGGACGGCTGTCGCGGGTCATTTGCAACGCATCGTTGCCGTCATACGCGGTGAGAACACGATAGCCGTCGCGGTTCAGGTAAAGCTTGACCAGTTCTACCGTTTTGACATCATCATCAACGACCAGTACTTTTCTTCCGGACATTTTTGGAAACCTGCAATTTTATACTTTCGTATAATGTTATAACACAAATGTTAAGGAAATGTTAATAAAACAGGAGCGGGGGTATATCCCCCCACTCCTGTAGATATGAAAAATCAGGTGACTCTTTATATTTAATCAGACCAGCAGTCGTGTGACTGTAACCCAAAACCTCCCCCCATACCGGCTCCGCCATTATGTCTGCCACCGAAAGACATCATGCCACCCCCTTCATGCTGCCCGAACATGCCCATGATATCCGGTCGTGAATCCAGCCATTGCTGGAATTCTTCGGAAAAGATATCCGGCCGGGCGTCCAGCCACGCCTTGAATTCGTCCGTCTGTTCCTGGGTTATCTTGCCCTGTTCCACGAGTTTATCGAGACATTGATAACGTATTTCAATCCTGTTTTGATTGCGGGCCTGTACAAAGGCGTTTTCCAGCTCCTGCGGGTCGATGGCGGTGCCTGTATTCGCCTGGTAAATTTCCGCTACTTGCTCCATCAGGCTGGTCGTGTTGTCCTGAACCTGGCTGGTGCTTTCATCATCCGCATGTGCAACGGCCGCTACTCCCAATACCGCCACCAGCACGACTACCGCCAGTACTTCAATGAAAATTAATTTCTTATTTCGCCACATAAATTGTCACCTCCTTCCCTGGCTTACTATAATGAAGATAACAAAAAAACATTAAGATTTGATTAAGTTGGGAGTCACTTACAGATAATCTATATTTTTAGAGATTTTGGTCACAGACACCGCTAAAATTATGCAATATGATATGGTAAGATTTATATGGTAGTAGACTGGCTGCTATAGGAATAAATAAGAATGTCAGAAAAATTTGAAAACTTGCAAAAAACCCAAATTCACGTAACCGGCATGACTTGAGCTAGGTGTGCGGCTACCGTGGAGGAAGCCTTGAAGAAAACTAAAGGTGTGAAAATCGCCACGGTGAATATTGCTTCAGAGAAAGCTTCAATAGAATATGACCCTAAAAAGGTTGACCTTTCCGCCATCACGGAAAGTATTATTCAGTCCGGTTATGGTATAACCGCGCAAAAATCGGTATTTCCGGTGCGGGGTATGACCTGTGCTTCCTGCGTCTCGCGTGTCGAAGAGGCTTTAAAAAGCGTTTCCGGCGTCGTAAACGTCAGCGTTAATTTAGCCTCGGAGAAAGCAACAGTGGAGTATCTCGAGGGTACAGAAGTATCCGCTTTACGACGGGCGGTTAAAGACGCCGGCTATGAACTCGGTGAGGCAACGGAGACCCTGCAAGACGTTACCGCAGCATCGCAGCGTGAATCTAAACAAATCAGGGACAGGTTTATCGTGGCGCTGGTGTTGGGTGCCATTATCATGATTCTCATGTTTACCCCTCACTTTACCGGTTTGAAATACCTGTTGTGGGCGCTGGCAACACCGGTGCAGTTCTGGGCGGGGCTGCGTTTTTACAGGGGGGCG
>MGMT01000089.1:0-177 GCA_001796525.1 Chloroflexi bacterium RBG_13_51_52
AGTATCAATATTACTGATAATATAATTAAACCTGTTGTGCTATAATGAAGCGAAATTATCACCGAAAGGGAAAGATATGCCATGCCAGACAGTGAAAAGAAGACTACCGATAATATCAATATGTTAAAAGCGAAGGAGAAAGAGGAACCGATAGCTTCGTTTTTGCAAATGAAGCTG
>MGMT01000089.1:200-9492 GCA_001796525.1 Chloroflexi bacterium RBG_13_51_52
GTTAAAAGCGGACGGCGCATCGGGGTCTCCGAAATGACGGTGACAAACCAAACCGGCAAACTCATCGCCAAAGCCACGGGAACGACGGTGGTGACGGGGTGAGGGCGGCCACACGCAATCCAGCTTCAAATTTCATTGACAGACTCATTTTATATATGTTAAGCTAGACCATCGTTGGACAATCTATGAAAAACAGCAGAGTTCCGGTTATCAGCAGTGGACTGGAGAAACCAAAGTTCATCTTTATCGAGCGCACAGGAGGTGCGCGGGAGGTATAGACGGTTCATTGTGAGATAGATAGCTTAAATATTAAGGCATTCATTGAAATCGAATTACCTCCCGAAGCGGGAGGTATTCAAGTCTTTAGGTATAAAAAAACTTTTTTACATCATGGAAAAAAGAGAGACAATCCCACAGATTATCAAGAGCAACTGCGCTAAATGGGGCATGAAAACAGCCATGTCCATGAAAATGTTCGGCATCTGGCACAGGTACAGCTGGCAGGACTATTATAATAACGTAAAATACTTCTCGTTGGGGATGATAAGCCTGGGGCTAAAACAGGGCGATGTAACCTGCATTATCGGGGACAACGAGCCGCAGTGGTTCTGGGCAGAATTCGCCGTGCAGGCGGCAGGGGGCATTGCCACCGGCATTTACGTCGACTCCGTGCCTTCAGAGGTGAAATACATAGCCGAGCATTCCGACGCTAAGTTCGCCATTGTTAACGACCAGGAGCAGACCGATAAATTCCTGGAAATCAAAAAAGACCTGCCGCTACTGAAAAAAATAATCTACTGGGACACGAAAGGACTGCGGAATTACGATGACCCAATGCTTATCAGTTTCAACGAAGTGCTGGAGCTGGGCAAAGAGTATGAAAAAACGCACCCGGGTCTTTTCGAGGAGAATGTAGATTCCGGCAAAGGCGAGGACACGGCTTTTATCTACTACACGTCAGGCACCACCGGTCTGCCTAAAGGGGCGGTGCTTACCCACCGCGCCCTGATAACCACCGCCTACGGATTTGTCGACCGCTATCCCCTGAATGAAAACGACAACCTTATTTCAAACTTCCCGGCGGCATGGGTAGGGGACAGTTTCTTCGCGACGATTCCCCATTTATTAACAGGCGCTATACTGAATTTCCCCGAGGAGCCCGAAACCATTGCCGAAGACACGAGGGAAATCGGCCCCAACTTCGTTATCTACGGGCCGCGCCAGTGGGAAGGACTGGTGAGTGAAATACAGGTCAAGATACTGGACGCCCATCCATTAAAGCGACTTGCCTACAAGCTGTTCCTGCCGGTGGGGCATAAGATAGCCGATTTGAAATTCGAGGGCAAGACCCCGAACCTGTTCTGGAAAGTCCTCCACGGCATGGCATACATGGCGCTGTTCCGACCTCTCAAGGACAGGCTAGGATTAAGCAGGGTCAGATTCGCGGTGACCGGAAGCTCTGTTTTAAGCCTGGACACGTTCAGACTGATACATGCCATCGGCGTTGAACTTAGACAATGCTATGCCAGCACCGAAGCCGGCCTGATATCGTCCCACGGCAAGGGGGAAATTAAATTCGAGAGCGTCGGGCGGCCGGCACTGGGCACATCGCTTAGAATCACTAAAGAGGGCGAACTCCTAGTCAGCAGCGACTGCATGTTCACAGGCTATCATAAAGACCCGGAAAAGACTGTAGTTACGCTGATAGACGGCTGGTGCCATACCGGCGACGCGGTGAACCTAAACGAGCAGGGGCACCTGATATTCATGGACCGGTTGGAGCACATGGGTATATTAAAATCCGGCGCCAAATACGCACCGCAATATATCGAGGGGAGATTAAGGTTCAGTCCCTACATCAAGGACGCCATGGTTATCGGCGGGAAGGACAAGGAATACGTTTCAGCCATCGTTAATATAGATTTCGCCATGGTAGGCAAATGGGCGGAGAGACATCGCATCCCGTACACGACCTTCGTCGACCTTTCGCAGAAAAAAGAGGTTGCCGACCTGGTGCGACAGGACCTGGACAGGGTAAACGGGTATTTACCGGAACAATCCCGCGTACAGAAATTCGTGCTGCTGCACAAGGAATTCGACCCTGACGAAGCGGAGTTAACCCGCACCAGGAAGCTAAGAAGAGAGTTCATGGAACAGCGTTATGGAGACCTAATAAATGCCTTATACGGTATCGGAGATAAGATTAACGTTCAGGCACCGGTGACCTATAGAGACGGGCGTAAAGGCGTTGTCAAGACGAGCATACAGATAAGAATGGTCAAGGAGAATAATTAACAGTTAAGTAAAGAAACGATGAGGGTAAAAACCTGTGAATGAACTACTGCAATACGTGATTACAGGACTGGCACTGGGCGTTGTTTATGCTTTGATCGCGCTCGGGTTTGTGGTTGTCTGGAAATCCAGCGGGGTAGCCAACCTGGCTCTGGGACAACTGGTGCTCTTTTCTTCATGGTTCGCGTACGGGATGCTGTCACAGGCAGGACTACCGGTGTGGGTGGGCATTCCGCTGGTGATTGTTTTTGCACTCATTCTGGGATGGGCAATCGAGAGGTTTACGCTGCGTCCGCTGATAGCTCAACCAATCCTGTCTTTAATCGCCGTGACACTAGGACTGGCATACTTTTTCGAGGGGCTGGTGGGAATTATATGGCCGAAGAGCGTGGCATCTTTGCCACCCCTTTTCCCCCAGGAGCCGGTACATATCGGCACTGCCGTCATTAAGCAGGAATTTTTATGGGCTGCCGTTATCTCGTTGGTCCTTTTCGGTTTGCTGACCCTTTTCTTCAGATACCATAAAATGGGTATAGCGATGCGGGCTGCCGCCGATGACCAAAAAGCCGTGCAGGCCTGCGGAATACCGGTGACTAAAATATTCTCACAATCGTGGATGTTTGCCTGTGTGCTGGCAGCCGTCGGAGGGATTCTCGTATCGAGCATCGGCAATATCAGTAAAGCTCCCCTGGTAGAAACCGGGCTTCAAGCTTTTTCCGTAGTCATACTAGGCGGGCTCGATTCATTCCTGGGAGCTATCATCGCCGGACCTATAATCGGGCTAGCTGAGACTCTCGGGGGCGGTTATTTGACCAAATTGACCTGGGAAGGAATCAAAGAGGTAATTCCGTTTATTATCATCATAATCGTGATGTTCGTTAAACCCTTTGGACTGTTCGGGGAGAAGCGTATCGAGAGGATATAGGATGGACTTACCTGCCGGGACAAGAAATTACAACTATGCAGAGGATATGGCAATCTTCCGTACCAGGACGCACTGGTTTTTGCTTATCGCGCTGTTGATTATTTTGTTTACGGCACCCCTGTGGTTCGGTGACCACTGGCTCGGCATAGCCAACCGGATTGGCATCACAATTATCGCCGTTACCGGATTGAATCTACTGACCGGCTATTGCGGCCAACTATCCATCGGACACGCCGGCTTTATGGCGGTCGGCGCTTATACCTCTGCTTTACTGGTAGGCAAGGCAGGCCTACCGTTTATCGTTGGGTTATTCGGCGCGGGGGTTGTAGCCGGGTTGGTAGGTATTCTCTTCGGGATACCTTCGCTGCGGGTGAAGGGCTTTTATCTGGCAATATCTACTATCGCCGCCCACTTTATTATTATCTGGGTAATCGAACACTGGACATCACTGACCGGTCCTAACGGAATAATGGATGTTGAACCCGCGTCGATCGGCGGACTTGTTATCAAAACGCCTACCACCGAGTTCTATTTGATACTAATTATAACCATTCTCGCTATCTTTGCTGCCAAGAATATTGCCCGCACCAGAGTTGGCAGGGCTTTTGTGGCTATCCGCGACAATGACCTCGCCGCCGAAGTCATGGGCATTAACATTTTCCGTTATAAGCTTACCGCTTTTTTCATCGGCTGTTTCTTCGCAGGCATCGCCGGTTCGCTGCTGGCACACACCAGCCGAGTAATCAGCCCCGACTATTTCCAGTTTAAAGACTCCATCCTCTTTATCGGAATGATTATTATCGGAGGTCTGGGCACGACAACCGGCCCGATATTCGGCGTGATATTTATCCGTCTTCTCGATGAGTTCGTAACCCAGTTATCTCCCGCTTTGCAGACTGCTTTTCCTAATTTACTCCCCGGCTTTACATCAGGGATAGCGCCGATGTTATTCGGCCTGGTAATTATACTTTTCCTGATATTCGAACCGAGAGGACTGGCACATCGCTGGCAGTTATTCAAGGCAGCCTACAGGTACTGGCCCTTTTCTTACTAATCAAAGAATGAGGTGATTTTTTATGTGAAAACGATAAAAGAAACGGAAGGCTTAATCAAAGGATAAAATATTGAAAAGGGAGGAAAAATGAAACACAGAAAATTGGTATTATTGATGATTGTATTGGCGGTAATTTTACTAGTTACGCCACTGCTTGCCTCATGCGGAGGAGAAAAGGCCCAACCCGGACAGGTGTTGAAAGTAGGCGTAATGACGCCATCGACCGGGCCGGTGCCTTCGAAAGGCATCCCGGGGCAGCACGGATTTGCGGACGCGGTCGAATACATCAATACCGAACTTAACGGCGCCGGCGGTTATCAAATAGAACTGGTCTGGCGCGATTCCGCCTATGACATGCAGAAAGTTGGCACCATAGTCCAGGAATTTATGGATGTAGGCTGCTTGATTTTCGCTACTCACTCCTCGACGGAAATGAAAGCAGCATCAGGTAAGTCTAATGAAGCTGGTTTTCCCGGTCTGGCGGCATTTATCTCAACGATAAATTTACATCCCACTACTCATGTGTACGGGCCGACTCCCGATTACGGCGATGACTGGATAGCCTTCGCTAAATACTATATGGATAACATCTGGAATGGCACGGGAAAACCGAAGATGGCTCTGCACGGGCTGACCAACCCGACCGGACAGGGCGCTAAAGACGGCGCAAAGGCAATGGCAGACGAGCTCGGGATAGAAATAGTGGATATCTCAGAGCATAAAATCAGCACTATCGATGAGACGGTAAGTCTGCAGAGAATGAAAGATGAACAAATAGATGTACTTTTCATTTCCAGCACACCCGAGCCCACCGCGGTTATAATTAAAAATGCCAAAGACCTGGGTATGTTTCCAGGAATCACCATTGGCTGCGCTGCGGCGAGTTTCGGCAAAGCGCTGGTTGACCTTGGTGGTAGTGCAACCGAAGGCGTTTACGGTGTGGTACATACGGCTAGCTGGGATGATAACGTTCCCGGCATTACCAAAGTTAAGGAATATTGCCGGAAAAACAACCCGCAGGACTTAAACAACGATGACTATCTTTCCTGCTGGGCCACAATGATGGTTATGAGAGAAATACTGGTACAGGCAGTGGAAAATGCCGGTTATGAGACTCTCTCAAAAGGCGGTATCGAGGCGTGGCAGGCGGTAGAGGAACAGGGTATTCAAAAACTCAAGGACTATACCGCTGAAGGACTGATGGGTGGCACGGTTAGATATGCAGGGGGCGGCGATAACAGATTAGACAATTATCTGCGACTGTATATAATTGGGGGAGGGAAAGCTGTGCCGGTTAGCGACTGGCAAGAAGCGCCCTTGATAAAATACGAAGAGTTAGATTGGTGGGGCAAATAGTTATACAAATGGGGCGCCGCCACGGCGGCGCCCCAACAATACGGTAAAATATGCTTAAACTGAACAACATCGAGGTTACTTATCTTAATGTAATCAGAGTACTGCACGGCGTATCTCTGACGGTAGAAGACGGCGCCATTATCGCGCTGCTGGGCGCTAACGGGGCGGGGAAAAGCACAACCTTAAAAGCGATATCGGGACTGCTGCATGTAGAAGAGGGAGAGGTGACCGACGGCAGCATCGAGTGGAACGGCGCGAGAATCGATGATAAAAACGCCGAACAAATAGGTAAACTGGGTATTATCCAGGCCCTGGAAGGACGACACGTCTTCGAACACCTGACCACCGAAGAAAACCTGATGGTGGGCGCCCATAACCGAAAAGACCGGAATACGGTCAAGTCCGACATGGAAATGGTCTACGATTATTTCCCGCGCTTGAAGGAACTGCGCAGGAATACGGCCGGCTATCTTTCAGGAGGGGAGCAGCAAATGCTGGTTATCGGGCGGGCGATGATGGCGACACCTAAACTGATGATGCTCGATGAACCATCATTGGGGCTGGCGCCTTTACTCGTCGAGGAAATATACGATATTATTAAACGGTTCAATACCGAGCAGAAGACTTCCGTGCTGCTCGTGGAACAGAACGTACGCATTGCCTTAAACATCGCCCATTACGGCTATGTCATGGAAAACGGCAGGGTCGTGCTGGACGGGACGGCCGACTTCCTGAAAAACAACGAGGACGTAAAAGAATTTTACATGGGACTCTCTACAGTAGGCACCAAGAAAAGCTACCGCGAGGTAAAGCATTACAAGAGGAGAAAGAGATGGTTGTAAGGTCAGATAAGAATGAGTATTTCGACAAACTGGAGACGATGCTGCCATCATCCCGCCAGGAATACCTCGATATTAAGCTGCGCGACCATGCTGCTTACGCTTACGAACACTCTCCTGCCGTGAAAACGATTTTCGATAAAGCCGGCGTCAAGCCTGAAAATATCACCACAACTAAAGATTTAGAGAAGCTGCCTATAATCCGCAAGACAGACCTCCTAGAGATGCAAAAAACAAACCTGCCCTTCGGGGGTATCATCGGCATGCCCAAGGAGGACATCGAGCGGGTCTTTATTTCACCGGGGCCTATTTATGAAATTCAGCCCTCCAGCCTCAAGTGGTTCGCCAAGTCTTTCTGGGCGGCGGGATTCAGGAAGGGCGATATCGTTATCAATACCTTTACCTATCACATGTCCCCCGCCGGTGTTTTATTCCATGAAGCCATCAGAGAATGCGGGGCTACGGTGGTCGTGACGGGAACGGGCAATACCGACCTCCAGATACAGATAATGAAAGAACTCAAGGTAACGGGCTTCGTGGGGACACCCAGTTTTTTGATGACGGTCCTGAAACGTGCCGAAGAAATGGGAATTATCTTCAAGCAGGACTTCACCATCAAGCGCGCCTGGTTTACAGGCGAGATGCTGCCTCCATCCTTACGCAAGATTCTCGAGGAAAATTACGGTATAAACACCTTCCAGGCCTACGCCGTTACCGAGCCGGGCGGGGCAATTGCCTATGAATGCAACCAGAAATCCGGCATGCACCTCATGGACGAATATGTCACGGAAATCGTCGACCCGGAGACGGGCAAGCAACTTGATCCCGGCGAGGTCGGCGAAATAGTCACGACGCAACTGCACAACAAAAACTGGGGGCTTATCCGTTTCGGGACGGGTGATTTATCATCTTACGTTATAGAATCATGCCCTTGCGGTCGTACCGCTCCTAGAATCACCGGAATCGTTGGCAGGGCAGGGGACGCGGTAAAGGTGCGGGGCATGTTTGTGGTCGCCAGGCAGGCAGAGCAGGCGATTATGAGCTTCAACCATGTGAACAGATTTCAACTGTTCGTGGGAAGACGGGAGCACCGCGACGAGATGATTCTTAGAGCCGAATTGAAAGACAGCCGGATAGACACAGAGAGACTTGCAGTTGACATAAATCAGAAGTTCCAGGATATCTGCCGTATCAAGATAGACAAGATTGAATTCGTTGCGCCCGGGGTTATTGCCGATAAGCAGCAGGGCATCGTCGACCAGAGAAAGTGGGAATAGGACGAGGAGTTATACTTTCTCTTCGCCAAGATAAGCGGCGATAACCTGCGGGTTGTTCTTGATTTCTTCCGGCGTGCCCTCGGCGATTTTCCTGCCGAAGTCCAGCACCACGATGCGGTCGGCGATATCCATGACCACGCCCATGTCATGCTCCACGAGGACGATACAACTCACGCCGTCCCGCAGCACCGGCGAATCGGGGTAGGTGTTGCCCTGCCCCTCGAAGATATCGATGATGAAGCGGGCGATGTCCTCTTTTTCTTCAAGGTTCATACCCGCCATCGGCTCATCGAGAAGCAGGACCTTCGGCTCAAGGGCTAAAGCTCTGCCCAATTCCACGCGCTTGCGCATGCCATAAGGGAGAGTGCCGACCGTGTGCTTGCGAATCGACTCTATCTCCAGGAAGTCGATGATATCTTCTACCGTTTTACGGTGTACAATTTCCTCTTTATGCGCCCAGCCGAAATAAAGGGCGCTGGCGATAGGGTTTTGCTTCATCTTAACATGCCGGGCAGCCAGGATATTATCCAGCGTGCTTAGTCCAGTGTACAACTCGATATTCTGGAACGTCCTGGCAAGCCCCAACCGGGCGGCTTTATCGGGGCGGATGCGGGTAATTCTTTGCCCGTCGAGGTATATTTCGCCAGCTTTGGGTTTATAGAAACCGTTGATACAGTTCAGCAGGCAGGTCTTGCCGGCGCCGTTGGGCCCGATGATGGCAAGAATTTCTTTATCTTTAACATCCACGCTGACATCGGTTAAAGATTTTACGCCGCCGAAGGACAATGACAGGTTATCTATTTTTATTCTGACGTTATTAGACGTTGTCATTTCTTAGCCATCAATTCTTCACGGTATTTATCTAAAGTGGAACACGCCGGGTCTTTACAGGCAAGTTTTTTACCCAGCTTTTTACTGGCGGTTTTTAACTCTTTCGCTACTTCTTTAGAGGGACTGATATACTTCTGGCTGCCGGTGCATTTAACCGTGCCGTCCTGATTAACGATGATGGTTACTTCATCAGCGACGTCATCACAGTAAATGGTGGTAGCGGTAAGTTCCCAGTCGACAGGCATGTTCAAGGTCCAATCCGTTTAAGAATCACTTTTATATTACAATTATTCGTCAGGTTATTCAATGCGCGCTGCTTGATATTGGCAGGCTGTCAAGGTAAAATAATCTGGGCGGTAGGGGAGCGGCGGAGTACGCTAAACGGGCTCGTAGCTCAGCGGCAGAGCGGGCGGCTCATAACCGCTTGGTCCCAGGTTCGATCCCTGGCGAGCCCACTGTTTTGATGATTGAGACAGAGTAGTCCCGATTTATATCGGGATTGGTCCCAGGTTCGATCCCTGGCGAGCCCATTTTGAATAATCAAATTCTAATCATGTTTTCTCTTTGAGGAACAATATATGAAATTTAAACGCCGGGAGCAACCCAAGGTAAAGACCAGCATCACGCAGGATGTTCAAGCTTACGTTAAGAAAAGAGCGGAAAACAGGGAAGTAAAAGCGGTTGAGGCAAAAAAGCATGTAGAGATACAACTGCTTTT
>MGMT01000090.1 GCA_001796525.1 Chloroflexi bacterium RBG_13_51_52
CCCCCAGAATTCCAATACCAAAATCGGCGATATGCATCGAACCGCCCTTACCCTTACAGTAGCCGGTCTTCTTGCCGTATATTTCAGCCATCATGCGCCTGATGTCAGCACCCTTGGCAATAAGGTGTCCGTGTCCCCGGTGATTGCTAACGATACGGTCATCCTTCCTTAGATTGGCGCAGACACCCGTTGCCACTGCTTCCTGACCAATATAAGAATGAATCAAGCCGGGCACCGAGCCTTTTTTATATTCTTTAGACGCTCTTTCTTCAAAGCGCCGGATGGTCAACATGGTGCGATACATCCGGATGAGACTATCATTATCTATACCCACAATCAAGCCCCTTTCAAAGTTATTATCACCGCACCACACTCCACTATCCAAATATAATATAGCATAGTCCTTTCACTTTATTAAAAAATAGCACGGACTGTTATTAAGATACGTTCCCTGCTTAAGCTTTTATTAACGTTTTTGGGTATATTTTCAGCTATACTATAATATATATATGAAAAATCCGGTTCTCAAGTGGGAACTCATTGGTATAGCGGTTATATCCTTGCTCGGCTCGGCATTTCACTTCATCTTCGAGTGGGCGGGAGAACTGGCACCGATTGGCTTTTTTACACCCGTCAACGAAAGTGTATTCGAACACCTTAAGCTTACCTTCTGGCCGACGATACTTTATTCATTATTTTCCTATAAATGGCGAAAATCCACAACCACTAACTTTATACTGGCTAAAGCGGTTGGCCTTTATACCATGCCGATAGCGATAATCGTGATTTTTTATGGTTACACAACATTCACGGGTGAGAGCATCGTTATTATCGATATCCTTATCTTTTTCATCGCGGTAGTGTGCGGACAACTTGCCAGTTACAGGATACTCAAAATGAAACCTCTACCGCCTTGGCTTTCCTGGGTTTCTCTATCCTTTATAGTTATTCTTGCTTTGATATACGGGCTTTTCACCTTTTTCCCTCCCCATGTGCCTTTCTTTATGGACGAGAATACAGGTATTTACGGTATACCAAAATAACAGACCTAAATCAGCCCCGTGTTTTCTCTGATGCCTCACTTCCCTCCCTGTATTTACCGGCATCCCGCCTTGTAGTATAATTATCACAAGCCATGTTCTGCCACGGAGGAGGTGGTGCTGATGGAACTCACACCGGAAGAAAGAAGAAGGATTTACGAGGAAGAGAAAGCCAGGATTGAAGCCAGAGAGCAACTCGAGGAAGAGAAAAGACGTATTACACCAGAGGCTACGATTAATCTCTCACCCAATATTACCGGCGTGCTGTGCTACCTAGGCATATGGGTTACCGGCATCATTTTCTTCATATTAGAGCAGAAAAACAAATGGATTCGCTTTCACGCAGCGCAATCGATAGTGGTCTTCGGGGGGCTGGGGATAGCACTAGGCATATTGCACTGGATACCCTTCATCGGCTGGTTCTTTACCGTCGTTATCTGGATTATCGGAGTTATCCTGTGGATAATTCTAATGAGTCGGGCATACAACGGCGAACGGTATAAGCTACCACTGGCAGGCGATATTGCCGAGATGCTGGTGGGAATAAAGATTAACATACCCACTCAGCCGCAACCACCACCAGCCACTGAAAGTAAAGAAGCACCGAGGGCACCACCTCCTCCACCCACGACACCACCGCCTGCCATAATAGACATAGACGAAAAAATCGACAAAAAGGTGGAAACATTTTTCAAGGAGAAAAGAACCGGCAGAATAACGGTATCAGCCTTCGCCATCGCCTGGAGTATCATATTACTGGTGGTTTTTAACTTCCTGCACCAGTATATAGCCTATTATACCTACAATGCGGCAACAAAAACATGGGCATGGGAATCGTTTTTCACCAGTGATATAAATCAGTGGCTGCCAATATTTAATACAGCGCTGGCAATTTCCATCATCGGGTACGTAGTCCTTATCGTCGCTAGTAATAACATTATCCGGGAGTCGATTCACATTATCATCAACGGATTCGGGTTGGCTTCGGTTATCACTTTGCTGGTAGTTTTCCCTTTCGACTTCGACGTCATACCCAACGTCACAGCAGCCGGTTGGACAACGCTGGGAGTGAGGGTATTCCTAGCATTTTTAGCCGTGTGTTTCGGGATTGCTCTGCTGGTGAGAATTATTAAATTGTTGATTAATATAATAAAGTCATCGGTTAAGTTATCTGATTCAGCTTGAATTGTCATTAAACAACAAGAGTCCTATAAGTTGACCAACTGAATGGCTTTTTGAGGGCAAGCCATAGCGCAATCGCCACAGGCGCGGCAAGCAGACGGTTCAGGCACCGGTATCGTGTAAGGCGATTCCTGCTGTAATAGTTTCAATGGGCATACCAGCGAGGCAGCGCATATACCGCCATCGCAGGTCTCCGGACGGCACTTTTGAAAATCAAGCAAAGCCATCTTTCTTTTCATATGCACGGGCAATACCTCTTGTCGATTATTATCAATATAGAAACCAACGGTTTCAACAGGATGAGCCTCAAGTAGGAAACCGCAAATTTCCCGGCTGCCCCCCGGAGATATTCCCATATACTGGAGACAAGATCCTGATAGGATTCTTCTTGCCGCACTTTGGGCAGACTACCTCGGCATCGTTATCATATATCCCACGGAAAGACTCGAATTTCTCACCGCATTCGCGGCAACGGTAGGCATATATCGGCATAATCGTCTCCTTTTCCGGCCCGTGATCAATACGTTTTAATTCTATATTATCCAAAATCGTGTGGTATGTGATTTTAATCGCATTCAGGAATTTGACAGAAAGGTTAAATATCTTATATGCTTTTCTGAAAAGGCACAATATTTTTTCCCGCAATTTCAGACATATCAGGAGGAATTTCCATGGCTAAAAATATTTCTGTGAAAACTATCAAAGAACGCGCCAGAGAGACTAAAGTAATCCGTGAAGCGGATGTCATTGTCGTCGGCGGCGGGCCGGGTGGCATTGGCGCCGCAGTCTCGGCTGCCCGCAACGGCGCGGACACCGTCCTCATCGAACGTTACGGCTACCTGGGAGGCATGGGCACCGGGGGTCTGGTCACAATAATCCCTCTGCTGACCGATTATACTGGCAAACAGCAGATTATCGGGCTTACACAAGAATGGATCGACCGCCTCATAGCCCGCAACGCCGTGGATTTTCCCCCAGAAGAGCACTGGGGCTCGATAGACAAAGAGCTCGTCAGGTACTATTTCCAGCGCAGCTTCTTCATGACACGGCTGGACCGGGTAAGCTACGCCGCCATCATCGACGCCGAAATTTCCAAGTACATCCTCAATGAGATGGTCGAAGAAGCCGGCGTCAAGGTGTACTGCCATGCCTGGGGTACCGAGCCTATCATGGAAGGCAACCACTGTAAGGGCGTTATCATCGAAAGCAAGTCCGGCCGCCAGGCTATCCTCGGCAAGGTGGTTATCGATTCTACCGGTGACGGCGACCTGTTTCCATACGCGGGCATTGAATATGAAGACAATATCCCGCCGAACTTCCGCATCGCCAACCTGGCCCTCTGCTTCTGGGTAGACGGCGTCGACCTGAAAAAGGCGAACGAGTACCGCCAGAAGAACCCGCATCAATTCATGGAGTTATCCCGTAAAGCCTTTGAATCCGGCGCTTTCGGAGGCTACTTCACCAGCAACCTCCCCGACCAAGATTCTATAGTCTGGTTCCATAACCGCTACGCCAATAAGAGCCAAGTGGACGTGGAAGAGTTGACGCGTGTCGAGTTCGAAGGCCGCAAGAAGATGATGAAGACTTACGACTTCTTTAAAAAGAACATGCCGGGTTTTGAGAAAAGCTTTATCGTCCTTTCCGCTCCACAATTGGGCACGCGATCCAGTCGCCGTATGGTTGGCGAATACAAGCTTACCCAGAAAGACCTGTCCGATAATCAGCCGTTCGAAGATACCATCGCCATCTTCCCGGACCTCGACCGGGGGCAGGAATCGCTGAACCATCCCAATATGTATATCCCCTACCGCTGCCTGCTGCCTAAGAACGTGGATAATATGCTCGTAGCCTGCCGCGCCTTCTCCTCGGACGAGCATGTCCAGGAGTGGTTCAACCTCATCCCACACTGCATCGCCTTCGGCGAGGCCGCCGGCACCGCTTCGGCGCTGGCACTAAAAGCCGGTGTGGGTATCAAGCAGGTGGATATCAAAGCCCTCCAGAAGCAATTGTCCAAGCAGGGCGTTCCGCTGCCGGATGTTACCAAGAAGGTAGACTATAAATACACCGGCCCAGCCTTGACCACACCACCCTTCGGTGCCCATTAGCCGGTTGAGGCGAGGCAAAAACACATCGCAAATCAGGGGGTAGGCAATAACTACCCCCTTTGATTTTGGAGGTCAGCAATGTCAGGCAAATCAGCGGAGAAAACGATTAAAGAACCAGCCCGGGATATTAAAGTATGGCGGGAGGTTGATGTAGTCGTGGTAGGCGGGGGACCGGGTGGCGTAGCGTCGGCGATTAGCGCAGCACGAAGTGGCGCCAAAACGGTGCTTATCGAGAGATACGGGCACATCGGGGGCATGGCCACGGGGGGCCTAGTCAATATCATTCCCAACTTAAGCGACATCAGCGGCAAGCAGCATATCTATGGCTTGACCATGGAGTTGTTAAACCGACTGGATAAGCGGGGAGGCACCTCCTACACAAGGAAGAAAGACCGCGGCTCCACCGAGAAAAAAGCGGTGGACTACTACCTTGATGCCAACCTGGGGTGGTTCTACGTGAGGAACGACCACAATACCGGCATGCAGAGAGTACTGTATTCCGCCGTGGTCGACCCCGAAATACTTAAGGATGAGTTGAACGACATGGTGTTGGGGGCGGGGGCAGAGTTACTGCTGCACTCCTGGGGCACGCAGGTCATCATGAAAAACAATGCCGTCAGGGGCGTTTTCTTCGAAAGCAAGAGCGGACGGCAGGCGATTCTAGGCAAGGTCATTATCGACGCTACGGGGGATGGGGATATTTTCGTGGCGGCGGGAGCGGAACTAGACAATGAGTGCGACAACAAGCGGCGGACAGCCTGGCTGGCACTAGTCTGGTGGCTGACCAACGTTAATATCAGGAAATATGATAACTTTAAAGCATCGCAGCCGGAAAAATATAAAGAGCTTATACAGGAATTGATTAAGCTGGGCGGCTACCCGATGTTTTTTAAAGGCATCCTGAAAAACCAGCCGAACACGGTCTGGTACCACTGTATGCAACCGCAACCACAGCATACCGACGCCATGGACGTAGAACAACTGACGAAAATCGACGTTCAAGCGAGGAAACGGGCACTAATCACCTATGATTTCATGAAAAAATACGTCCCCGGTTTCGAGAGGAGCTTCATTATGCTGACCGCTCCGCAACTGGGCACCCAAGGGGGCAGGAGAATAATCGGGGAATATATATTAACGGAAAAAGACATGGAGACAGACGAGGTCTTCGAGGACACGATTGCGGTACTTGCCAATAATGATTACGGAGAGATTTCAGCTAAACACCCTACCCTATGCATTCCTTACCGCTGCCTGGTGCCGAAGTGTGTGGATGGGCTGCTGGTGGCGGGGCGGGCATTTTCTTCGGCGGACACGATAAACGAAACGTTCAACATCATCCCCCACTGCATTGCATACGGACAGGCGGCGGGCACAGCGGCGGCGATGGCGGTCAAGGCGGGGATACAGCCTCGTAGAGTCGATTATAAAGCGTTACGGGCTAACCTGGTGAAACAAGGAGTGAATATTCCGGAGTACAGCGGCAAAAAGAAATCAGAGTCGTTGACCAGGAGTAAACCAAAAGATTTTTACTACCAGAAATATACATCTGGTGGAGGTTAATAAGTCCCCTTTAAACAGCAACCTTGCCAAGTGCCGTCTTTACGTGCTGATAGCCGAGGTCGAAGGCTTTTATGTTCATCTCGCCGACCTTAGCTTTAAAGCGCGCGAGGATAGCTTCTTTAACAGTCTCATCTTTGATGGGAATGAGTCCGGTGCCAAATAAAGCTCCAAGCATAACGACATTAGTCGCCTGTGCACTTCCCGCCTGCTTCGCAAGCCCGCTGGCATCCAGCGTAATAATACGGTCGGTGACATCACGGAACTTATTAATGATTTGGTCCTGGGTAGGATAGCCGCTCTTACCGAGATACACAGTATAAGGCATGACGGTAGTAGTATTTAGGACAACCACGCCGTTTTTCGCCAGATACTGGATATTTCTTAAAGCCTCCGATGGTTCCACGGCGATGAGGACATCACACTTGCCTTCCGGGGTCATCGGGGCGATAACATCACCGCCTAATCGTAAGTTGCTGAAAACGGAGCCACCTCGCTGCGCCATCCCCAGCACCTCCGAGCCCTTTACCGCCACACCACCTCTGACGGCTGCGTTGCCCAGTAACTCCGACACCAGGACGACCCCCTGTCCACCAACCCCACATATTATTATGTTAAATTCTTTTTTAGTAGCCATCTTAGTCTCCTGCCTTTATTGCATCGTGCGGGCAGACCTGGGCGCAGACCCCGCAACCCGGACACCCGGAAGCGTCTACCGCGACCTTACCTTTATCCATAATTAAAGCCGGACATCCCAGCAGATTGATACATATCCTGCAGTCGCAGGAAAGGCAGCGTTTGGCTTCATTGATAGCCTTTTCTCTGGTCAAGCCCGTCTCCACTTCTTTAAAATTGCCTTTTCTTTGCGCTACGGGCAATACAGGCATCGAGGCTCTCGACTCTTGTACGATGCCCCAGGTATCAACAATCAGCTTGCTTTCAAAGACGGCTTCGCCATCACGACCTGTATCAAGGGGCTCGCCTTTTAAGTATTTATCGATAGATATAGCGGCTTTCCTACCCGCCGCCAGCGCCTGAATGACCGTTGCCGCACCGGTAACGACATCACCACCAGCAAAAACACCCTTGACACCGGTTTCCAGGGTAACGGGGTCGGCTTTAATATAGCCATCAGCCACTACTTTAGCAGCATCGCCAGTCATGAAGCCAAGGTCCGGTTCTTCCCCTACCGCGGCGATGATAAGTCCGGTCTCGATGAAGAACTCCGAGCCGGTAACGGGCACCGGACGGCGCCGTCCGCTGGAGTCAGCCTCGCCGAGTTTCATTTTTATGCATTCCAGTCCGGCAATCTTGCCGCTTTTGACAACGACTTTATTCGGGCCGGATAAAAGCGTTAACTTAACACCTTCGTGTTCGGCTTCCGTAACTTCATCAGCGATAGCGGGCATTTCTGCACGGGAACGGCGATAGACGATGTTTACATCCCTAAAGCCGAGGCGGACACAGGTGCGAGCGCAGTCGATAGCCACGTTGCCGCCGCCTACCACCACCACCTTATCCTCCGCTTTTACTTTTACGCCGGTGTTGACTTTGTAGAGAAACTCGGTGCCGTCGATAATACCGTCAGCATGCGAGTTTTCGATGCCGAGGTTCCGACCCTTATGCGCACCAGCAGCGATAAAAACGGCGTTATAGCCCTTCTTCAGGTCAGTAAGGGTAATGTCCTTGCCGACCCTGGTATTAAGCTTAATTTCCACGCCAAGCTTTTTGATAATATCTGTCTCCTTCGTGAGAATATCACGAGGGAGGCGGAACTCGGGGATACCGACCGCCATCATGCCGCCCAGCTTTGATAGGGCTTCAAAGATGGTAACCTGATAACCCATTTTACGGAGGTCGTAAGCCGCCATTATACCAGCCGGACCGCCGCCGACAACAGCTACTTTCTCCTTCTTTTCCGCGGCAATAGAGTAATCTTCCTTGTATTTGCCAAAATCGGCAGCTGCCCGTTTGAGAGCATTGATGGCGATAGCCGCTTCGACCTCGCTACGCTTGCATTTACTTTCGCAGGGGCGCGTGCAGATTCTACCAATAATGGAGGGGAACGGAAGGGACTCTTTAATTAAAGCTAAAGCCTCGTCTAACTTGCCTTCTTTAATCAGGCCGACATAGCCGCGGATATCAATATGGAGCGGGCAGGTTGCCTGGCAATAAGGAGGGCTGCCAGCCAGACATTTATCCGAGTCGACAACATCAGGTAGGGTCTTCTCGCCGGTCTTTCTTTTTTCCCGCTGGTCGAGGATATTGCAGAGTCGGCGGGTAACGACGACCGAGGGTCCATCGAATTTGATGGCTTTTTCTAAAACGTCGATGAGTTTCGGCAGGTCAAAGGCATCAACAACCTCGACGAATTTCACGCCGCTCGCCCTGGCAATATCCTCGATTTTAATATCCAGGTTTACGTCGCCGGAAGCTCCCGGGTGGGGCTGAAAACCGGTCATGCCGGTGGTGGAATTGTCCAGCACAACCATCGTAATGTTGGACTTGTTATAGACTGCATTTATCATCGGCGGGATGCCGGAATGGAAAAAAGTCGAATCGCCCAGATGGGCAACGACAGGAACATCAACGACATGAGCAAATCCGTTGGCAAGCCCGAAAGCGCCACCCATACAGATAGCAACATCATCGGCGTTCAGCGGGGCATTAGCGCCGAGGGCATAACACCCGATATCACCGGTCTTGACCGGCTCTTTGCCGGTCTCCTGCTGATAACGACGGCAGGCGATATTAATGGCATAAAAAGAGGCGCGGTGCGGGCAGCCAGCGCACATGGTCGGGGGGCGGAGGGGCAAAAGGGCATCGGTTTCTTCCCTGATTTTATCGATTTCTGCGAAGTCGATGGGAGGTTTAATGCCGGTAAGTTTACTCAAGGCTTCGGCGACCTGACGGGTGGAAAGCTCCCCCTCTAAGGATAGAACGTCCTTACCGTGGACTTTCACCGCGATGTCGTTATCTTTAGCTACAACTTTGACCGCATCTTCAACGAAAGGCTCAAGCTCTTCGACTACCACTACTTCCGAGACAGATTTCAGTAAC
>MGMT01000091.1 GCA_001796525.1 Chloroflexi bacterium RBG_13_51_52
AGGCGTTGGCTGCTTTTACCTTTTCGTAAAGATTATAGTTTTCCTTAATCATTTCCCGGATGGGTAGATTAAAGGGGCACCTCTCCTCGCATTCGCCGCACTCGGTGCAGTTGGCGGCTTTCGCCATGCCGTCGGGAATGAATGCGCTCTTTAAATACCAGTCAGGCGGCAGTCGTTTAACGAAGGAAGGGAAGGTCATAACCATCGATATGGGTATTTGTTGTGAGCAGGGCTGGCAGTAATCGCAGCGCCGACAGAACCGCGTGCCCAGCTCCTCTGTCATCCGTTTCATCTCTTTGCGTTCGGCGGCGGTTATCTTATGTGGCTTTTGATAAAAGGATGCAATTTCTTCGATTTCGTGCACCTTTTCAATGCCGGGTATGGTGACAACGTCCGGAAACTGGAGGAGATATTTGAAAGCGATATTGGCGTTATCCAGCATACCTCCAGCCAGCGGTTTCATTACGATAAATCCCATGTCCTGTTCACGGCACAGGGGTAAAAGTTCTTTGGCGGGTTCGTTGGTGATGAAATTGAAAGGGAACATCATCGTCTCGAAGCGGCCTGTTTTTACCTCGGCTTTGGCGGCTTCCATCTGGTGCGATGTTATGCCGATATGCCTTATCTTCCCGGCTTTTTTCGCTTTTTCGAATACTTTATAAAGCCCGTTTTCAGGGTCGAGGATTCTATCGAGGGTGGCTTGATCATTGATGCCGTGGAACTGGTACAGGTCGATGTAATCGGTGTCCAGTCGTTTAAGGCTAAGGTCTAGGTTTTTCTCGATGATTTCAGGCGTGCCGGGAAAGGTCTTGGTGGCTATATAAACGTCGTGACGCCTCCCCTTTACCGCCTTGCCGATACGCTCCTCGCTGGTGCTGTAACCGTTTGCTGTATCGAAATAATTTATTCCCAGGTCGAGGCACCTTTTAACTACTTTAACGGCATCATCTTCTGAAAGCCTCTGGATGGGTATTCCGCCGAAGCCCAGCCTGGTTACCATCATTCCTGTCTTTCCGAATCTAATCTTTTCCATGTTGTTTCCTTCCGGTGTTATTTTTTATTGGCTTCAATACGCGTTTTTATTTCCTGATAAAATTCCTCGGGCTCTTTTCCGATGGATAGTTTTTCCATAGGGCACATACCTTTGCCGTCCGGTCGCTGTATATAGGGGACGATTTCGGTGAGGTGGTATTCGATGCCGAATTTCTCCAGCGTTTTTATAGCGAGTTCGCTGCCTAGCGGACTATATACCTCGCGGCAGGTTGCCTTTATCGCCAGCAGAGCGGCGGCATTACCCATGATTTTATCGAATAAAGTAACCGGCTGCTGCTCCGAGCCGTAATCCGTGATGTACTCTAACAAAGGCAGGAGTTGGTCTTTTTGCGATGAGAAGATGAGCGTTTCATCTTGATATATCCGCAATGTATCATCGCTGGCTAAAAACGCGCTGAACATGTCTGTGTACATCAGTCACTCCAAGGGGAATCTATTTCCATGATATCCAGCTAAAAACAAAAAGTCAAAGGGGAGTACTTTTAATCAAGGAATTTGATTGACAAAGAGGAAATTTTTTTTTATACTTAGTGTAATTTTTTGTATGAGTTACTTAAGTCAAAAAACTATCCTTTTATTTTACTGGAGGTAAAGATGAAGCAATACAATATAGTTTTTCAGATGATAACTACTGGATTACTTGTTATTTTACTACTCTTTACCGGATGCAACACGGCTACAATATCTGCACCACAAGGCACGGTTGAAACATCCGCGCCACCAGTTGAAACATCCACGCCACCATTGTTAATAATAGCCACTCCGCAACCTCCAATAAAAATTATAGATTCCTTTGTAGCAACCGGTGATTCTGCAAATGATACTAAGATTTTACCTGCTGTGTTTCCTTCTGGGATTAAGGAATTGTATTTAGTTATAATATTTGAAGATACAGTACCTGATGGTACTAGAATAAAAGCAAATGTTTCATTGAATAATCAAACTATTGAGTTATCATCTAATGGTATAATTTCTACCATAGAAGATTTTATAGAAAACACTATGAGAATCAACATCATAATAAAACCTGAAAGTGATAAATTTTATGACGGTTCATACCAGGCAATAATCAAAATTAACGATACACCAACGATACAACTGAATTGGATGATTAAGACTTAATTCAAGTACTGCCAATATTATAAATAATCTATTAAGTTTTTCGGACAGTTTTTTATGTTTTGGAAAGAGGGTTACGAACCCTCTCTACCTGGCCTTATTTTGTTAACGATTATTATGGCTTCCATCTGTAATTCTCCACCGGCACGGGCAGGGTGGCTAGCAGGGGAGCGCCGTCTCTCTGCTCTATCGTTATCCACTTAAACCAGTTTTTATCGTCTCTTTGCGGAAAGTCTTCACGGAAATGCCCGGCCCGGCTTTCCTCTCGCATTAGAGCTGCGCTATACGTGAATTCGGCAGCTATTACCATGCTATCCGCCGAATGATAGCGCGCCAGGTCATGGAAATCACGAGGCTGAACGCGACTCAACTTGTTTCGTGCGTCTTGTACGATTCCCAGCGCTTCTTTCATCCTGCTTGCCTCGCGCTGGCGGTTGTACTTCATGGGGACTACCGCCTCATGGACTCTATAAGCGACTTCAGCAGCATCAACATCGCCCTTGTGTTTCATGGGATTCAATACTCTGTCAATCATGCCTTTTGCCTGTTCAACATTGATATCAAGTCGACTATTTTCACCGGCATATTTGGCGGCGTTTTCTCCCGCCACGAACCCGGTCACTGCTGCGGACTGCACGCCTAGGCCTCCCTGTCCGCCTCCGCCGCCTGACCAGCTGTTGCTGGAAGCGCTGCCGGCGGCGTAAAGTCCGTCCAGTGTCGTCTTGCCGTTGATATCAATGCGTAGCCCCCCGCCTCCGTAAAGATACCTGGCCCACATCTCCATTCTCTCTTTAGACGGGTTTATGCCTGCCTTCTCTCGAAGCAGTTTCATCGTGTCGTTAGCCATCAGTTGTGTCAGCCCTTCAACACGGTCTTCCGCCAGTCCGGCAACCTCAGCATCAGACAGTCCCATCAGGTTTAAATATATAGGGCCGAGACCGGCTTTGACTTCTTTCTGCATGGCATCGATAACACGTGGGTCGAAGGTATAGACCGAGTGCTTGCCCACCATCAGCTCCGGATAATGTTTGCCCATGATTTTCTCGCCGCGGGCATTCTCCAGGTACAGGTAAAAATGTATCCCCATGAGTTCTTTGCCGAGGGTCTTGATGCCCCAGACGTAGCTGCTGCCGAATTCGGCGTTGACCAGCTGTGCCCCGGCGCGGTAGCCCATTGCCGGTCCCTCGCCAAGAACGGAGCTATAGGTTTTCTCATGCATATATCCGCAATTGCCGGTTGCAATAATGACTGCTTTGGCATTAAAGAGGTAGGTCTTGCCGTCCACCAGCCCCAGGCCGACAGCCCCGACAACCCGCCCGTCGTTTTTCAAGAGGTCGATGGCGTAAATCTTGTCCATCATTTTCACGCCCCTCGCCTTGGCCGTCTTTTTCAAAGCTACCAGCGACTTCGGTGCGTCGAAGAGGGTGACGTAGATGTTCGGTCCCCAGTTGAGGATATTGATATCCCCTTTATTTTTCAAGAAAGTCAGTCCCATCGCGGCTAAATCCATGGTAGATTTATGCATATAATTGCCGAAAGCGAAAGTCCAGTCCTGGTTATTAAAAAAATTGCTTTGCCGGGTGACGTTTTCCGCCCATTTTTTCGCGTATTCCGGGTAAACGTAAGCCAGGATGCCCCCGCCGATGGGTACCTGCCCGTTCCAGCCGATACCGCATTTATCTATCAACAATACATCAACGTTACTTTCCTTGGCTTTAAGCGCGGCGCACATTCCCGCCCCTCCCGCGCCCAGCACCAGTACATCGGATTTAATCACAGTCCCTAGTTTATCTGTATTATTCATAAGAATCTCCATTCAAACGGTTTGTAACTTGGATATCGATATTTGATATTTGTTTGGAATTTGTATCTTGTATCTTGATTATTCATCCCCCTAGTACGGCGAGACCAGTTCGCCTCTCCCCCGTTCCGGCGAGACATCGAAGCAGCCCTGCGGGCAGAATGATTCGCACCCCCAGCAGGCAACGCAGTCTTTAGGGTACTGTATTACCGCCTTTTTAGCAGCTGTGTCTATTCGCAGCACGTCCATCGGACAGCACGCGACACAGATGCCGCAGCCGTTGCATTTTTTCCGGTCGTAATTCCTGATTGCCATTCTTCTTTACTCCTCCAAACACTTTGCCTGATTATAACATTTTTTCTTAATTTACACATAAGCAAAGACATATATTTAGCAATGATTTCCTACATTCAAAACTATCCTTTCACCATCCTATTCGTTATAATATATGCACGGGGTAACACCCAAATTTTTAGCCCCGGTATATCGGGGTATTAGACGGGAGTTTCCGGTGCAGGATGAGCAAAGTCTTATCCGTCGCGCCCAGCAGCGCGACCAGGTGGCTTTAACTCAATTATATGAAGAGAACTTCGATAGGATTTATCGCTATATAGTTCTCAAAATAGGCGACCGGACGGAGGCAGAGGATATGACTCAACAGGTCTTTCTGAATGCTCTTCAGTCCATTTCTTCTTACAAATTTAAGGGCATGCCTTTTTCTTCCTGGCTGTATCGTATCGCTCATAATCAGGTGGTTGATTACTACAGGAAGAAATCGAAGCACGCTACGGTACCCCTTGATGAATCGCTGCCGATACCGGCAACTGACGGCGACCCAGAACATCTGGCGGAAAGGAAATTGGAGATTAACGAAGTAGTCATAGCGACCAGGAAATTAACTGCGGCGCAGCAGGAGGTTATTTCTCTAAGATTTGCCGGCGAGCTATCCATCGCCGAGGTTGCCGGGGTAATGGGGAGAAGTGAAGGAGCTATAAAAGCTTTACAGCATAGTGCCATAGTCGCCCTGCGTAAAGTGCTGGCGACGGAGTAATAATCATGGGTAAATCAAAGGAATTTGAAAACATACTGGACGAGTGTCTCGACCGGCTGATGAAGGGAGAGGATATTAAGTCGTGCCTGGCGGGGTATCCTGAACATGCCGCCGAGCTTGAGCCGCTATTGAAGACGGCGCTTAAAGCCAGGATAGCCGCGGCAGTGAAACCGCGCCCTGAATTCCGGCAGCGGGCCGGCTATGAATTCCAGAAGGCAATCAGTGAAATGCCGTCCAAAACTCCCCGGAGTCATTTCCGATGGCAGTTGCGCTGGGTTGTTCCGGTAGCTGTTGTGCTGGTGCTTTTATCCGGCGGCGCCGGCACGGTAGCCGCCGCAACTAATAGCCTGCCGGATAGCCCTCTGTATCAGGTAAAGCTGGCTACGGAGTCGGTACAGCTGGCGTTTACCTTTTCGGAACAGGGCAAAGCGGAACTCTATGCCAGGTTTGTCGATTATCGTGTTGAAGAAATCGTCAAAATGGCAGAAGAAGGGAAGCTGGAGCAGGTCGAGCAGGCAACCGAACGTATGAGCAGCCAGTTGTTAGCCATGGCAGACCTGCAATTTTACGGTGAAAGTAACGCTGAGGAAGCTGATATGTTCGCTCTCCAGGCGCCGCAAACTCAAGAGAAGACAACTCCCACGACCACTGCGCCTACCACAACGGCTGTACCTGCACCGACGATTACAGTGACTATGCCCGCTCCAACTACTACTATACCTCCACCGGTAGTAGTAACTTCACCACCGCCGGATAGAGCCGGTGCTGCCGCTGAAGATACCGGCGCGCTTTCCGATATAGATAAATTAAAGCAGCTGTTGAGAGAAAGATACGAGCAAAATTTGCAAATCTTGAGAGAGCAGTTAGAAAAAGCGCCGGAAGCGCTTAAGCCTGCTTTGCTAAAGGCAATTGAGGTACTTGAACAAGGTTACGAACTGGCTATTGCTAATCTGGAATAAATTATCAAGGTCGATTTCTGCATCATTGCTCTTCATCTTCTCCCTTTTGTGACATAAATTACATCCCAAATAATGTCGCCATGTTACTCTTTACTTGTGTTCGTTGACGAATAAGTTGTATAAAAGTTATGTTTGTTGCTAACCTGGCGATTAAAATAACGTTATATATAGGTGGAAGGAAAAAACAGGAGGTTAAAAATGAAAAAAATCTGGTTGGTAGTAATAGGCCTGGTGATGGTTATCGGTGTTGTGGCTCTAGCAGGCTGTAGCGCGGAAGGTACCCCTTTAAACGGAGGGACGATTAAGGTTGACCTGAACAGTCAGCAAAATGGCATCTGGGTTAGCGGCGAAGGTAAGGTGACCGCCGTCCCTGATGTAGCTATTATCAATCTGGGCATCGAAGCCCAGGAAACTGATGTAGCTACTGCCCAGGCAGAGGCTTCCGAGGCGATGGACAAGGTTACCCAAGCTTTGAAAGATCAGGGCATCGCTGAAGAGGACATTCAGACCGTATACTTCAATATCTCCCAGGTGACGCGGTGGGACAACGATAAGCAAACGGAAATAGTGACCGGCTATCGTGTAACGAATACCGTCAGCGTCAAGGTGCGGGAGGTTGAAAAAGCCGGCGAAGTCATCGATGCCGTTGTTACCGTGGGCGGGAACATGATTCGCGTCAGCGGTATCAGTTTCACGGTGGATGACCCGTCTCCCTACTACGAGCAGGCACGCAAACTGGCAATAACCTATGCCAAGAAAAAGGCAGACCAGATGGCTGCAGAGACCGGCATCGAATTGGGTAAAATCACCTATATCACCGAGAGCAGCTATACGTCCAGCTCTCTCTACCGCAACTATGCTATGGAAGATGTAGCGATACCGGCACCTATAATTACTACTCCCGTCAGTGTCGGTCAGTTGGACATAACCACTACGGTACAGATAGCTTATGCTATCGCGGACTAATGAAAAAGAAACATTAGATAATATCAGATATGTGGGGAGCCCTGATAGATCAGGGCTCCTTTTCTTTTTAAGTTATTTTTCGTTCTTGAGTATACCTTTCCCACTCGCTGTAAACACACCCGCAGTACTGCTGACGGTAAAGGTCCATCGGTTTGGTGATATGCCGGCTGTCCGAGTAGCGTTTCCGCAGGTCGGCGTAAAGAAAGGTAACGCCTTTTTCCGCCGCGACCTTGTCCCCGATTACTTTTATCAAATCGTGTTTCTGATGGGGACTGATGAGCAGGGTAGTAGTAAAAGCATCAAAGCCTTTCTCGCGGGCTATTTCTGCTGTCTTGGACAAACGGAGCTCGAAACATTTATCGCATCTTTCCTTTTCGTGCCCCGCCACCCGCCGGAAGTATTCTGGCATATCATAGCCCTCGGCAATTGTTAGCGGGAGGTTTATCTCCTTTGCCAGCGACTTCATACTCTCCAGACGGTTCTGGTGCTCGGTAAACGGGTGGATGTTGGGATTGTACCAGAATCCTTCCGCCTCATAGTCCTGGTGTTGCCAGTGCTCTACGGTGTATGCGGCACAGTGGGCGCAGCAGACATGGATTAGTAGGTTTTTCATTCTTTATTGCCTAGTCTTCTATTTGTGGAAATTATAACTAACAATACATAGGAATACAAAATATCAGGATTATATTACATAATATTGTGTCCATTGCATTCAATAGTATAATTAAATAGAGGATAGAATAGGCTTGATTTAAAAGTCTCTTAGCAGAGGTAATGATGAAAATATTTAGCCACATTAATGAACTTGGCAAAGAAGGTTGGGAAAGCCTGCGTACTTTAGTACTTGCGTGTCCGAAGGTTGCAATCTGGTCGCCATCAGCATCTTATCTGGAGTCTTTTCGTAAAATTAACCCCTTATTACCTACAAAAGAAGAATTATTGTGGTATATTCGAGAAGGTTATATTCAATATCGGGCAAGGAAATGGTGGATTTTTAATGAAGAGCGAAGAAAAGAGCACGGGTGGGAATTCGCCCGTTGGGTAGAACCATTCGATGAAGAAATCCTGCAAATTTGGAAAGATGATCAACATAACGGGGTTACTGGCGCTTTTGCGAGAGTTGTTGCTGTTGATGAAGAAGTTGGATTGAATTGGGCTAGAGAGCAAATTTACGGCAAAAATATAGATTTGAAAACTCTTGTTAAAAAAATACAAAAAAATACTCTCTTAGTCGGTTATAGAGAAAAGGCTTTGAGATTTTCCAACATTGAAGAGATGGCTATTTCAATATTGAGGGATGCCAGAAATCATGCCGATGTATTCGGTAATTCGGGAGCTGACCGAAATTTAGGAATGCCTGCTGATAGATATCTTGTAAATGTATTTGTTAATGCTGTAAAGGATTTGAAATATATTCCGAAGTATTCGATTAGGAAGCCTCCTCAACCAAGAATTTTAATTGAAATGATCAACTATGTATTGAATATACTAGGTAAATCAGGAAAATCAGTTCGCTCTCAAGATGAAGCATTTGAGCGAACACGAATATTATTACATAGCCCTCGAAATATTGAATTGTTTCGAGATTGGGTAGCAACTGTAGATTCACTTGCCCAAACTGTAGATAAAGAAATATTACGAGAGGAGTTAATAGATAATCTAATAAAATCTATAGACCAAGGAGTAATTAAAAAAGGCTTTCTGGATTATTTAAATCTTAAAGGTGAAATGCAGACACTCGTGTTTATGTCTAACATATTGATAAATGTTTACGGATTATACACAGGAAGTAACTTGGCGCCTTTAGGATTAGTATTATTTTCAATTCCACAAATAATGGGTCTATTACAGTGGCTTGGATGGATTTCTGATAATTATTATAGTATAAACTGGCCTTTTTATATAGCGGAGGGTAAACAAAATGTTGGTAGAATACGAAGAGAAAGAGTGCTGCTTGAGTTAGCAAAATATGCTGGCAACACAACTTAATTACATATATTTTAGCTTAAATCAGTTTCTGCTGGTTGGACTTATTAAAGGGAAGCCCCAGGTGCTCGTAAGCCAAACGGGTTGCCATTCTCCCGCGCGGTGTACGCTCCAGAAAGCCTAGCTGCATGAGGAATGGCTCGTAGACATCGGTGATGGTGTCGGCTTCCTCACTGATAGAGGCGGCTATAGTATCCAGCCCCACCGGTCCCCCGTTGAATTTCTCGATGATGGTATGCAGTACCTTGTGGTCTATATCATCAAGACCGATAAGGTCTACCCCCAGCTTTTCCAGGGCTTCTTTAGCTACTTTTTGCGTTATAACGCCGTCGGCTACCACTTGCGCGTAGTCCCTGACCCTCTTCAGCAGCCGGTTGGCCACCCGCGGCGTGCCTCTGGCGCGGCGGGCTATTTCTTTCAGTCCGTCTTCTTTAGCTTCTACCTGCAAAATCCTGGAGGAGCGCTCGATGATTTTCTCCAGCGATGCTGTGTCATAGAAATCGAGGCGAAAAACAGATCCGAATCTATCCCTTAATGGTGGGCTTAGCAGGGCGTAGCGTGTGGTTGCGCCGATTAAGGTGAATTTGGGGAGGTTCAGTCGCAGGCTTTTAGCGCCGGGTCCCTTGCCGATGATAATATCCAGGGCATAGTCTTCCAGCGCCGGGTATAGTATCTCTTCCACCGTCCGGTTCAGGCGGTGGATTTCATCGATGAAGAGGATATCATGACTGCGCAGATTGGTTAGAATAGCCGCCAAATCGCCCGTACGTTCGATGGCAGGACCGGACGTGGTCTTGATATTCACACCCACCTCGACGGAGATAATGTGGGCGAGACAGGTTTTACCCAGTCCGGGCGGTCCGTAAAAAAGGACATGGTCTATAGGCTCGCCACGGCGCTTTGCCGCGGTAATTGCTATCTTGAGATTTTCTTTTGTTTTTTCCTGTCCGATAAAGTCGGAGAGACTCCGCGGTCTTAGACTGCTATCGAGGGGCGTGTCTTCTTCACTGGGCTTGCCCGAAACAACGCGTGCTATTTCACTCACCCCCTATATTAACAGGTTGAAGGATATTAACAGCAAATCCGCGAGGGACTATTCCTCCATGTTTGCCGCTGATGTATCAATTTCCGGTTCTTTGGAAATTGCTTCAGAGTCCGATTCAGGCTCGTTTATATCCGTGCTAGCTTCAACAATACCAAGTGCATCGCCTTCAACGGGTTCTGCCAGGCTTGCCAGTAACCGCATCGCTTCATCTTGCTCTCCAGCTTTAAGCTCGGCTACCTGTTCTTCTTTAAGGTAGCGGGCTGGGATAAGTTTGCCGATTATAACGTTTTCCTTGAGCCCTACCAGCCTATCAACCTTCCCGTTGGCTGCGGCTTCGGTAAGGATTCTGGTGGTTTCCTGGAACGACGCTGCTGCTAGCCAGCTATCGGTGCTTAGAGATGCTCTGGTGATGCCCAGCAGGACGGTATGGGCTGTAGCCGGCTCGCCGCCTTCGGCAAGCACCTTGGCGTTGGTATCTTCGTAGACATATTTATCGACGAGTTCATCGGGCACCAGGTCGGTATCCCCCGCCGAATCGATGCGTACCTTGGTCAGCATCTGGTGGGAAATAACCTCGATATGTTTATCGTTGATGTTCACTCCCTGGGAGCGGTATACTTTCTGGACTTCGTCTACCAGGTATTGCTGGACGGCTTCCTTGCCCAGTATACGCAGGATGTCATGGGGGTTGATTGAACCGTCCGTCAGCTGCTGTCCGGCCTTTACCTGGGCGGCGTTCTGGACCCAGATGCTCGCTGTAGACGGGACGCTGTACTCGCGTTCCTCTTTTTCGGCATAGCTGATAACCAGTTGCTTCTTTTTAACATTAACCTCGCCGGCGAAACGGGCTACCAGAGGCTGTATTTCCGGCGCGGGAGCGGTTTCTTCCTTAGCTGCTTTTTTCTTAGGGGTTTCTGCCGGGGCTGCCAGCACCGTCCCGATATCCACATACTGGCCTTTTTTGACCATCACGTGCCATCCAGTGGGCAGGGTATATTCATCGTCGTAGGTTTCAGTGCTAGCGATTTTTATCTTTCTCCCTTCCTCGCCCTGAACTATCTCGGCGGTCCCGTCTATCTCCGAGATAATTGCCTGGCCGCGTGGAGTCCTGGCTTCAAAAAGTTCTTCCACTCTGGGAAGACCGCTGGTGATATCTAGCCCTACCACACCGCCTGTATGGAAGGTGCGCAGTGTAAGCTGGGTTCCCGGCTCGCCAATGCTCTCGGCGGCGATGATACCGACGGCAACATCTTGTTCAATCAGCTTGCCTCGGGCAAGGTCGCGCCCGTAACAATATCGGCATGTGCCCCGCCGCGATTGACAGGTAAGTGGGGACCTGACATATACCGATGTTAAGCCGGCAGCGACGATTTTTTCTATTGAAATCTCGTCAATTTCCTCATTGCGGGCGACGATAATTTCACCGGTTTTGGGGTCGGTGATATCGCTGGCTGCCATCCGCCCGAGGATACGTTCGGCTAACGCGGGCAGTAGTCCTTTTTCCTTGGGTTCGGTTAACATGACGCCCTCGGTGGTGCCGCAGTCATCCACTGAAGTGATGACGTCCTGGGCGACATCGATAAGTCGCCTGGTGAGGTAACCGCTATCGGACGTTCTCAAGGCTGTATCCGCCAGACCCTTACGGGCGCCGTGGGTGGATATAAAGTATTCCAGCACGCTGTGGCCCTCCCGCAGACTGGACTTGATGGGGAATTCGATGATTTTACCGGCAGGGTCGGTCATTAGACCGCGCATGCCGGCCATCTGACGTATCTGCGAAATGTTGCCCTTTGCCCCGGATGTTGCCATCATGTAAACGCCACCGTATCGGTCGAGGTTATTCTGGATGGTAGTGGTGATAACGTTGGTGGCCTCGTTCCAGATATCTACGACTCCATTATATCTTTCGTCTTCGGTGATAAGACCGCGGTGAAACTGGTTCTCGATAGTGCTTACTTTCGCTTCGGCCTCCGCCAGCATTTGAGGCTTGTTCGCTGGTACTTCGATATCATTCATAGCTATAGTGATGCCGGACTTGGTAGCGAAACGGAAACCAAGTCGTTTAATGCTATCAAGCACCTTGCCGGTCTCTTCATCGGCAAGTATTTTACTGCACTTGGTGGCGATTTGTTTTAAGGTGGATTTATCAATGATTTTATTATAGTATCCCAGCTCCTCGGGAAGGACTTCATTGAAGATGATACGTCCTACGCTTGTCTTGACCCTTTCGCCGGTCTCTTTCACCCGGACATTGATCTCTTCCTGCAAGTCGATAATACCGAACTCATAGGCGAGTTTGGCTTCCTCGAAGCTGCCGTAAACCTTGTCTTCATCTGCAATCTTGTGCCTGATGGTGGTGAGATAATAGCAGCCGAGCACCATATCCAAGGTTGGTGAAACGGTAGGCTCGCCGCTGCTTGGGAGTAATATATTGTGATGGCTCATCATCATGTCCCTGGCTTCTTTAACGGCGGCGCGAGATAGCGGCACATGGACGGCCATCTGGTCGCCGTCGAAATCGGCATTAAAAGCGGAACAGACCAGCGGATGTATCTGGATAGCGCTGCCATCGATAAGTACCGGTTCGAAAGCCTGGATGCTTAAGCGGTGCAGGGTAGGGGCGCGGTTGAGCAGTACCGGTCGTTCCTTGACGACCTCTTCGAGGATATCATAAACCTCTGCCTTGGCTCTCTCTACCAGTCTCCTGGCGCTCTTGATATTGGGGGCCAGTCCCTGTGCTACCAGACGGCGCATAACGAAAGGTTTAAATAGTTCCAGCGCCATGCGTCTCGGCAGACCGCACTGGTGTAATTGCAGTTCCGGTCCGCAGACGATTACGGAACGACCGCTGTAGTCGACACGCTTGCCGAGCAGGTTCTGGCGGAAGCGTCCCTGTTTACCACGCAGCATATCCGAGAGCGACTTAAGTTTGTGGTTGCCGCTGATGGAAATGGCGCGTCCCCGGCGTCCGTTATCAATGAGTGAATCTACAGCTTCCTGGAGCATGCGTTTTTCATTTCGGATAATAATTTCCGGCGCCCCGATGTCTATCAGGTGGCGCAGGCGGTTATTACGGTTGATAACCCGGCGGTAAAGATCGTTAAGGTCGCTGGTGGCAAACCGACCGCCGTCCAATTGCACCATAGGCCTCAAATCTGGCGGCAGCACGGGCAGGACGGTTAGAATCATCCACTCCGGCTTGTTGCCGCTGTTGCGGAAAGCCTCTACAACTCTCAACTGCTTGCTGGCTTTTTTGCGTCGCTGTCCGGAGGTGGACTGGGTTTCCAGCAACAGTCTGTTGCGTATTTCATCCAGGTTGATGGTTTTCATAATTTGCAGGATGGCTTCGGCTCCCATGCCGGCTTCGAAGACGTTGCCGTATTTTTGTTTATAATCGTGATACTGGTTTTCGGTTAGCAGCTCCTTTACATGGAGTTCTTTGACTTTTTCAACTTCGAGGGAAAGTTCCTCCTCCATCTTAGACTTTTCTTCGGCAAACTGACCTCGTAATTTGTTTATCTCCTCCACGGTAGCCTTGTTCTGTTCCATCTCGGTAACCTGGGTATCTACGGCTTTCTGCCGCTCCTCTATGTTATGAAGGGTATCCTCTTCCAGTTGTTTGATAGCGGCTTCTCGGGCTTCCTCGTTAACTTGAGTAATAATATACTGTGAGAAATAGATGATGTGCTCCAGGCTGCGCGGCGAAAGGTCGAGTAGAAGGCCTATTCGACTCGGTATTCCTTTGGCAAACCAGATATGGGTTACCGGGCAGGCAAGTTCGATATGCCCCATACGTTCCCGGCGTACCTTGGCGCGGGCTACCTCCACGCCGCACTTGTCGCAGATAACGCCCTTGTAGCGTATTCTCTTATACTTGCCGCAGTAGCATTCGAAGTCCTTGGTTGGACCGAAAATCCTTTCACAGAAAAGGCCGTCCCGTTCCGGTTTCAGTGTACGGTAATTGATGGTTTCCGGCTTGGTTACTTCGCCGTAAGACCAGCTTCTTATTTGTTCCGGCGAAGCCAGCGAGATACGGACGGCATCAAAATCATTAATCTCGAACATCGTTATCTACCTCTCTCCAGCGCGGTTCTTCACTCTGCTTAAGCTCTGACTCCAGTTTATCAGCTTCTTCCATCGTTTCTTCGGCGGGAGCTATCTTGGTCTCTTCTTCGTTGATTACTTCAAGCGCTAGGCCGAGACTTTGCAGCTCTTTAACGAGCACTTTAAATGACTCCGGCACTCCGGGCTGCAGGATATCATCACCTTTGATGATGGACTCGTAGGCTTTAGCCCTACCCGTTACGTCATCTGATTTTATCGTCAGCATTTCTTGGAGATTGTGGGCGGCGCCGTAGGCTTCAAGCGCCCAGACTTCCATTTCGCCGAAGCGTTGGCCGCCGAACTGCGCTTTACCGCCCAGCGGCTGCTGTGTGATAAGGGAATAAGGTCCGGTGGAACGTGCGTGTACCTTGTCTTCGACGAGGTGGATGAGCTTCATCATATAGATATTGCCTACAGTTACCGGCTGGTCGAAAGGCTCACCGGTGCGTCCGTCATGCAGGATAATCTTGCCGTAAGTGGGTGGTGAAAATTTCCCTTCGGCATTTACTTTTTCCACGACCTTTTCCAGTTCCTCGGATTTTAATTTTTTAGCTGGGATATTGAGCTCTTCAAGCCATAGGCGCAGCCCGGTGTCCCGGGCTTTCCCGTTTAGTTTTTCATCAAATACAGCCTTGCCGTCATAGCCGTGTTCATTGACCCAGTCTAACGCAACATCTTTGTTATAGAGTACACTTTTCCCCCCTGGATTTGGGTTGACGGCGCCGGATTGCTGGGCAATCCAGGCTCGGCACAGTGCATCCTCGATGGCTAAATCATCAGCTCCGTCGAAGACAGGGGTTAGCGCCCTAAAGCCTAACAACTGTGCTGCCCAGCCCAGGTGGGTTTCCAGCACCTGACCGATATTCATACGCGAAGGCACACCGATAGGGTCGAGGATAATATCAACGGGTGTGCCGTCCGGCAGGAAAGGCATGTCTTCTTTAGGTGCGATGATGGAGATAACGCCTTTGTTGCCGTGTCTGCCGGCAAGCTTATCGCCGACCGATACCCGGCGCTTTTGAGCAATCCATACCTGCACCCACTGGTTGACACCGGCAGGCAGGTCATCGCCGCCGTTCTTGCTGTCTTTCCTTGTGTATACTTTAACGTTGATTACTTTGCCCCACTCACCGTGAGGGACTCTTAAAGAAGTGTCTTTAACTTCTCTCGCCTTCTCCCCGAAAATAGCCCGCAGTAGCTTTTCCTCGGCAGAGAGTTCCGTCTCGCCTTTAGGGGTAATTTTACCTACCAGGGTATCGTCCGGCATTACCTCGGCGCCTATCCGGATAATACCGTCCTCGTCGAGTTCGCGCAGGCTTTCCTCACCGACGTTCGGGATATCGCGTGTGATTTCTTCAGGTCCCAGCTTGGTATCGCGGGCTTCCACCTCATGTTTGTTGATGTGGATGGAGGTGAACATATCCTCTTCAACCATACGGCTGCTTAAGATAATGGCATCCTCGAAGTTATAGCCTTCCCAGCTCATAAAGGCAACGGTGACGTTTTGCCCCAGCGCCAGTTCGCCGTTCTCTGTAGCCGAGCTATCTGCCAGTACCTGTCCGGCCTCGACACGATCGCCCTTGTTTACCAGGGGGCGCTGGTTGATGCAGGTTCCTTGATTGGTACGGACAAACTTCATTAAGTCGTAATTAATCGTTGTGCCGTCATCATGCTTAACAACAATACCGTATTTAGTATTACCTTTTTCATCTATATTACCGGACATTTCAGTCACCATGCCGGCTTTTTCTGCAAAGACTACCTGCCGACTGTGCTTTGCTGCTTCCATTTCCATACCGGTAGCTACCAGGGGCGCCTGGGGACGCAGCAGGGGGACCGCTTGGCGCTGCATATTGGCGCCCATCAAAGCGCGGTTGGCGTCGTTGTGTTCCAGAAATGGCGTTAATGCCGTGGCAACACTCACCACCTGCTTGGGGGTGACGTCCATCAACTCTATTTTTTCCGGCGGTTCCAGCAGGTAGCCGTCAGCCAGCCGGGCTTCAATTCTCTTTTCCTTGAATTGGTTGTTCTCATCTAGCGGGGCATTGGCTTGAGCGATGATATATTTATCTTCCTCGTCGGCTGGCATGTAAACTATTTCGTCTGAAACGAATGGAACCACCTTTATCTTCTTGGATTTTGATTTTGTAAGTTTTTCAGCAACTTCCGGAGTAATAACAGTGTTGGCATTAACCAGTATCTTGCCTTTTTCGTCAGGAATATCCTCGCTGACGGTTCGTCCAACCAGTTTTTTGTCCTTGTTGCTTATCTCATTGACAACTTTCCGGTAGGGTGTTTCAATGAACCCATACTCGTTAATGATGCTGTATGTCGCCAGCGACCCGATAAGACCGATATTCGGTCCTTCCGGTGTCTCGATAGGGCAGATGCGACCGTAGTGAGAAAAATGAACGTCACGCACCTCAAAGCCGGCGCGGTCGCGTGAAAGTCCGCCGGGCCCCATGGCGGAGAGTCGGCGTTTGTGGGTGAGTTCCGCCAGGGGATTGGTCTGGTCCATGAACTGTGATAGTTGCGAACCGCCGAAAAATTCCCTTACGGCTGCGACGATTGGCCGTATATTAACGAGTGCGCTTGGTGTCACGGCCTCCGTGCCGATAATGCTCATCCGCTCCCTGACTACCTGTTCCAGACGCAGGAAGCCGATGCGGAATTGGGTCTGTACCAGCTCGCCTACCGTGCGTACCCGCCGGTTCCCCAGGTGGTCGATGTCATCGCTGTGGTCTTTACCGTTGTTAATCAGGATGATGTGCCGTATTATTTCGACGATATCGTCTTTTGTTAATGTCCGCTCTTTCAGGTCAACGGTAACTCCAAGACGTTTGTTAAGCTTGTAACGCCCGACACGGCCTAAATCGTAACGCGTAGCGTCGAAAAACAGGTTTTTAATTAATTTTTTCGCGTTTTCCAGCGAGGGAAGCTCACCGGGATGAAGTTTTTTATAAATATCGAGCAGAGCATCTTTTTCATCTTTGATATTGGGCTCACGCTCCATAGTAATGCTGATATATTTATGCTCGGAGTGTTTTTCTTCCTTTTCAAAGAGTTTTATTATCTCTTCGTCGGCGCTGTAGCCGATGGCGCGTAACAAGGTTGTGATAGGAATTTTACGCTTTCCATCAATTTTTGTGGATATTACATTACGGTTGCTGGTTTCGAATTCCAACCAGGCGCCGCGGGTCGGGATGAGCTTTGCCTGGCATAGATTTCGTCCGGATACCGGGTCCTCTTCGCTCGTAAAGTAAACGCCCGGTGAACGTAATAACTGGCTCACGACCACTCTCTCGGCGCCGCTGGTGATAAAAGTGCCTTTGGAAGTCATCAGCGGGATATCCCCGAAGAACAGGTCCTGCTCTTTGATTTCTCCAGTGTCTTTTACCAGTAGGCGTACCTTGACATAAAGCGGCGCGGAGTATGTCTGGTCTCGTTCGTGGCATTCCTGTTCCGAATGGCCGGGGCGTGGTTCACGGAATTCATAGCCAATGAAATTGAGTTCCAGCCTGTTGCCGGTCAAGTCTTTGATAGGTGATATCTCTTCCAGAAGTTGTTTAATTCCTTCTTCCTGAAATCGCTGGAAAGAATCAAGTTGGACCTTGATAAGGTTGGGCACTTCAAGAATGGTAGGTAAATTAGCGTAGGATTTACGGGGGACGATTTGCTGGGAACTGGATACAGGTGCCTTCGAACTTAAAGCCATCTTTTCTCCTTAGACAAAATACCGCAATTCTGGGTTTTTGACGATAGTGTTACTTTAGATAAAAACGCACGTGCATATAAGGTAATATACAGAGTATCTACGTTTGGGAAGTGAAAACAAAAAACATTGGGGCATTATTACAAATGTTAAGGATATCATAATCATTGTATTCATGTCAAGTCCTGTAGCGCGTGTGAATAAAAAATTCTTTAAACTGCTTCTATTATATCGATTTCCTGTTATAATATAGCCTGAAAATATGTTTAAAAGATTAACTCTAGCCCGATTGGTCTTAGCCATTTTAAGCATGGCGCTGGAACAGGTGGCTATCTGGGTAATCTGGCGCTGGCTTTTGCCTGAATTTGATATCCAGCTGCATGTGGGTGTATTAATCGGCGTTATGATAGCCTGGGGAATTTTTGGGACATGGCTTTTTATTTTTACTACTTATACGCTCAAGAAGCAGGCGACGGTCGGCTTGCCGTCTATGGTTGGCAGCACGGGTAAGGCGGCGGCTGATCTGTCGCCCGACGGTATGGTGAAAATACGCGGTGAACTCTGGGGGGCTTTATCGGAAGACGGTAATATCTCTACCGGCGAAGGTATTATAGTTACGGGTGAGAATGGACTTAAATTGCTCGTGCGTAAAAACATTGGTAGTGTTAAACATTGAAAAGAATATTAACCACATCCCCGTCTTGGATTATATAATCTTTCCCTTCGATTCGTAGTTGCCCTCGTTTACGCGCCTCGGCAATACTGCCGCATTCCGCCAGTTCGCCGATATTGATGCATTCCGCGCGGATAAAGCCCTTTTCCATGTCCGTATGGATTTTACCGGCGGCTTTTTGCGCGTTGGTGCCTTTCTTTATTGACCACCCTCTAACCTCGTTTTGATTCATGGTGAAAAAGGTTATCATGTCCAGAAGCTTATAGGATATCTTGATAATGCGTTCCAGTCCCGACTCTTTTAAGCCGTATTCATTGCGGAATTCCTGCGCGGCTGTTTCTTCAAGCTGTGCTAGCTCCATTTCCAGCTTGCCGCATAATGCTGCAACCGTACATTTCATATCGGAAAACCGGGAGTTATATTCTGTTTCTATCGATGTTGTTTGCTGTAGCTGGTCTTCCCCGATGTTTATCAAGATTAGTATCGGTTTGGCCGTGAGGAATTGGTAGTTGGCGATAAACCTGGCGGCGGGCTCAAGAGAAAGCATACGTAGCGGTTTATTGTTTTCCAGTTCGGTTTTAAATCCCGTTAAAATATCTTTTTCGTGGAGAAAGCTCTGTTGCTCGCCGGGTTTAGCTGCCTTTAAAGACGTTTCCAGTTTTTCCAGTCTTCTTTCCAAGATAGCAAGGTCGGAAAAGACCAGTTCCAGATTAAGCGTATCGATATCCCTCTTAATATCCAGGCTCCCTTGTGGATGCGGTATACTTTCGTCTTTAAAGCTGCGTATGACACAGATAAGGGCGTCAACAGTGCTAAGCTGGTTCAACAGCTGACCGCCAATCCCTTTATCCATGGCTAGGTTTTTTACCGATGCCCCGATGTCCGTATACTTAGCTTCGGGAAATACTATCTTGGGTAGATGAAACAGGTCTGCCAGTACCCTAAGGCGTGGTTCCGGGACATGGGCGATACCGATGTGGGGGGAGAGTGCAGTAATAGTATGGGATGCGGTCTCGGTTTTGCCTCCGGTGAGAGCGTTGAAAACTGTCGTTTTACCGCTCTGGGGCAGGCCGATAATGCCGATATTAATGCTCATTAAACTAAAGGTGAATTACCTTGAATTGACGAAAATCACCGGCCCTTTTTAATGATTTCTCGGGCTCGTTTAAGGGCAAGGTCTCTTTCCTCGATGGGTAATTTATCGTTAGCTGCCAGGTTAAGCAGGACGAGGAGCGACTCGTGAGTTGCCATGTCGCCGAGTAGGTTGATAGCTTGGACCCTTATTTTCCCGGAAAGCTGTAAGTCCGTGGCGATATTTGCCATTTTCTTTAATTCATCGTATTTATTGGCTTCTTCGTTGAACTCCGGCATCGCAGTTCACCTCTCGATATTTGTAAAGAATTCCGCAAATATTCGTTTATTCTCTTTGCGATTATTCCCTATAAGCGTTTTTTTGTCAACTCTGGATACTGCCACCAGTATTCAATATGTTATAATGACATATCAAATCTTAACGTTTTTATAAGGAAGCGAAATTGCTGTATATACTTATTGGCGAAGACGATTTTTCTATTCGTCAGGAGCTTCAAATAATAAAAAATTCTGCCGGCGACCCCTCCTCGCTGCTATCTAATACCGCGGTTCTTGAAGGAAATAAGGTAACGCCGGAGCAGCTGCACGCCGCCTGTGAAACGGTGCCCTTTCTGGCTGACAAGCGACTTGTTATCATCGAAGGATTATTCGAGAAGTTCGAGCAGAAACGTAAAAACGGTAAAAAAAAGTCCTCGCGTAATCCTCCGGAGGCAGACCAGTATAAATCATTATCTGATGCCATGAAGGGCCTTCCCCCCTTTACCGAACTGGTGTTAATCGGCGGTGATATCAAAGCAACCAATCCGCTGCTGGGTGAATTATCTGCCGTAGCTAGGGTGAAAAAATTCCCGCTTATTAAAGGTAAACAATTGAGCCAGTGGGCGGAACAGCGGGTGGCTCTCCATGGGAAGGGCAGCAGCATCTCCAAAGAAGCCTTGGACCTGCTGGTTCGGCTCGTCGGCAGCGACCTCTGGACAATGGCGAATGAGATTGATAAGCTGGTTCTCTTTACCGGCGGACGCCCCATCGAGGAAGCGGATGTGCAGGCGGTGGTGAGTAATGCCCAGGAAACCAGTATCTTTAAAGTAATCGATGCCGTCATGGAATCCAGGGTAAGTCTTGCCCAGCAGCTTTTACAGCAGCTCTATAAGCAGGGGATGGCTCCGGCGCAAATACTGGTTATGCTTTCCCGGCAGGTCAGGATTATCTTTCAGGTAAGGGAAATGAGAAACCGCGGCCGGTCCCGGGGTGATATTCAGACCAGGCTCGGTTTGACCCAGAATTTTATATTTCAGAAAGCGTGGGAGCAGGCGGATAAATACTCCCCGGCGCGCTTAAAAGATGTGTATCATAAACTGCTGGATGCCGATATTGCCATAAAAACAGGTCAGTATAGTAACCCTGACCTTGTACTGGATATTCTTGTTATCGAGCTTGGACACCGGGGCGCTGTTACCACCTGAAGTGATTATCTGAAATATCGATTGAGAAAAAAGATGCAGAAAAAGTCTCTTCGTTTAAAATCGGTGGTTGCCGTGGATATCGGCGGCACCAAGATAATGGTTGCCCTCTTTAGTGAGGATGGCAAGATACTTGCTAAAAAAACCATTCCCACACTGGCTAATGAGGGGGCAGATGCTATTGTAGAACGACTCTACTCGACTATTAAAGAAGTTCTGGAGAGTAAAAGTATCTCTTTACGGGAAATCGATGCTATCTGCATTGCCTGCGCCGGTAGTATTGATACCAAAAAAGGAGTGGTGGAAACACCTTCTCCCCACCTGCCCGGTTGGGCCGGTCTTCCGCTGGCGGATATTATTAGAGATAAAACAGGTGTTGTCACCTATATAATTAATGATGCCAGCGCCGCTGCCCTCGGCGAACAGCGTTATGGTGTTGGGAAAGACGTAAGAAATCTTGTTCTGCTTACACTCGGCACAGGTATCGGCGGTGGCATCATCATTGACGGTCAATTATATCTCGGTGCGCGTGGTGCTGCCGGAGAACTCGGGCATATGACTGTTGAAGCTCATGGACCCGGTTGCGGTTGTGGCAATATCGGCTGCCTGGAAATACTTGCCTCGGGTACGGCTATTGAGGATGACGCTATCAGTCGACTGCGCCGCGGCGAAAAATCTATTCTTGTTACTATGTCGGAGGGAGATTTTGATAGAATTACTACACAGATGGTAGGCAAAGCTGCACAAAGCCTTGATAAGCTGTCGCAGGATGTTATCGCTCGAGCGGCGTATTATCTCGGTGTTGGCATGGTTAATATCGTTAATGTTTTTGACCCGGAGATGGTTGTCATTGGCGGTGGTATTTCCGGACTTGGGGAAATGATTATTGCGCCGGGTAGAAAGATGGTCGCGACTCAAGCTTTCTCGATAACAGCGCGAACGGTGCGTATCGTTATCGGTCAACTCGGTAACGAGGCGGGAGTTTACGGCGCCGCGGCTTTCGCTTTTGATATGAGGAGGCATTCATGAAAGTACGTAAAGCGGTAATTACCGCGGCCGGCTGGGGTACGCGTTTTCTGCCGATTACCCGTTCTCAACCCAAGGAAATGCTGCCCCTGATTGATAGACCTCTGATCCAGTATTCCGTCGAAGAAGCCATCAACTCCGGTATTGAGCAGGTCATTATGGTGACTTCTGCGAGCAAACGTGCTATTGAAGACTATTTTAAGCACTCACCCGAGCTGGAAAATTACCTCGCTGGCAAAGGTGAAACCGAGCTCTTGAAGCGTATGGGAGAGATATCCGGCATGGCGGATTTTTGCTATGTCCTCCAGAAAGAGCCGAAAGGACTTGGCGATGCGGTTTTAATGGTCAAAGCTGTGGTTGGCAATGAGCCCTTTGCGGTAATACTCCCGGACGATATTATTGATAATGGCATTCCGGCTCTGAAGCAGATGCTGGCAATATATGATAAATACAATGCCGGTGTCGTTGCTGTAGAAAGAGTCGGAGATGAAGATATCAGGAAATATGGTATTATTAAGCCCAAAAAAGTAGAGGACAATGTTTACCAGGTATTAAGCCTTGTAGAAAAACCGGAACCATCAGAGGCTCCTTCTCGACTCGGAATAATCGGCAGGTATATCCTGACGCCTGCTATCTTCGATATTCTAAAAGTTACCCCGCCCGGTAAAAACGGCGAGGTTCAGTTGACTGACGCTCTAAATACATTTCTCAAGCAGGAAAAGCTTTATGCTGTTGAGCTTGAGGGCACGCGTTATGATGCCGGCACGCCTTTAGGCTGGCTTAAAGCCAATGTCGACCTTGCCCTCAAGCGTGAAGATATTGCCCAGGAATTCAGAGAATACCTGAAAAAGTTGTTAACCTCCTCTCATTGACAGTTCACAGGTCTTGCACTTACAATCTAGGTAAATAATCATCCGTTTTTCTGGAGTTTGGTACATGAATAGTGATGAAATACGTTCGGCTTTTTTAGAATACTTTAAAGAAAAAGCGCATAAGGTTATCCCCAGCTCCTCCCTTATACCCAAGGATAATCCTACCTTGCTTCTGACCACCGCCGGCGTGGTGCAGGTGCAGCCATACTTTCTGGGGCAAGCCAAACCTCCCGGCCTCCGCCTGGCTTCCTGCCAGAAGTGCTTCCGCACTACCGATATCGAGTTGGTTGGCGACGCCACACATTGTACCTTCTTCGAGATGTTGGGTAATTTCAGTGTCGGCGACTACTTTAAGAAAGAAGCTATTGCCTGGGCGTGGGAGTTCTTTACCGAGCGTATGAAAATATCTCCGGAAAAACTCTGGGCTACGATTTATCTTGATGATGAAGAGTCGTACGAACACTGGAAAGCCGTCGGCGTACCGGAAAATAAAATCGTCCGCTTCGGCGAGGAGGACAATTTCTGGGGTCCGCCCGGCAGTTCCGGTCCCTGCGGCCCTTGCAGTGAAATTCATTACGACTTCGGTATCGAAAAAGGGTGCAGCAAGCCGGACTGTAAGCCTAACTGCGAGTGCGGGCGTTTTACGGAAATCTGGAACCTGGTCTTTACCCAGTATTACCAGGATGAAGCCGGCGACCGCACGCCATTGAAGAAACCGAATATCGATACCGGCATGGGATTCGAAAGAATCGTGACGGTCATGCAGGATAAAAAATCGGTTTATGATACCGACCTTTTTACTCCGTTGCTGGATAAAATCGCCGCGTTGACCGGAAAGAAATACGGTGCTAAACCGGATGATGATACCGCTATGCGCGTGGTTGCCGAGCACGGCAGGGCTTTAGCTTTCCTTATCGCCGACGGCGTCCTGCCGGATAACGAGGGGCGGGGCTATGTCCTGCGGCGGCTCTTACGCCGCGCGGCGCTCTTCGGACGGCGGTTGGGACTCGATAAGCCTTTTCTTTCGGAAATTGCGAAGGTCGCTATCAAAAAGATGCATCATATTTATCCGGAGCTCAAGCAGCGGCAGGACTTTATCGTTAAGATTATCGGTCTTGAAGAAACGAGGTTTGAGGAAACCTTGAGCACGGGACTTGAAATCATTGAAAATCTTATCTCGGCGAAAGCCGATAAAAAAGAAAAGCAAATCTCCGGCGCGGATGTCTTTAAGCTTTATGATACCTACGGCTTCCCCGTTGAGCTTACGAAAGAAATCGTCGCTAGGTCCGGCTTCTCCGTCGATATGGCAGGCTTTGAAAAAGAGATGGCAAAGCAGCGGGAGCGCGCCCGCGCCTCTCATAAGTTCAAAGTTAAGCTAGTAACTGGAAAACCCAATGTATCAATTACTGATGTTAAATTTGTTGGTTATAATTGTCTAAAGTATACGTCTAATATCGTAGGTCTTGTGGTTGATGAGCCGATAAATACAGTATCAAAGGGACAGAAGGTTGGCATTATTCTTTCCGAGACCCCCTTCTATGCTGAAATGGGGGGTCAAGTAGGTGATACTGGTGAGATATTGGGGTCAAACGGACGTTTTAATGTTACTAATACTGTTCGAGTACCACCTAATGATGTTATTGTTCAGGAAGGGCTTGTCGTCGAAGGATCTTTTTCAGCTGGTGATGAAGTGCAGGCGCTGGTTGATATCGAGCGCCGCCGCGATATCG
>MGMT01000092.1 GCA_001796525.1 Chloroflexi bacterium RBG_13_51_52
CCTCGGCGGCGAGGTGGAGTTTTACGTCGGCGGTCAGCCGTTGACCTTCGATACCACCAGCACTCTTTTCATTCCCCGCGGACTCCGCCATGGGCCCCTACGTTTGAAGGAATATCGTCATCCCCATATCGTCATGGCGATAATGTGTGGGGCCGGGACTTTGAAAGAGGGCTGGGGCGATAGCTTTAAAGACGGGGATAAAAAGTAATATTAGCTATGAGTTTTCTACTCGTCTTCTTCCTCTTCTTCGTCAGGGGGCTCTATGGTTTGGCTCTCTCCGCCGGCGCGGGGCAGTAGTACGCCCCTTTTATCCCGCTTTTTCGCGGAACGCGGCGGCAGCTTGCCGATGGTCTTTCGCAGCTTCTTTAAGTCCTCCCCTTTGGCGATATCCATATCTGCCATCACCCCGTCGATTTCTGCGTCCTGTAATGCTTTAAGCTCCGCCTCGGTAATATTCGCTGCTACGGGCACTATTATCGGCTTGCTGATAAAGGCTGCCAGGTGCCGGTATATCATCAGCTGGTGCATCGTTATTGTCCCTTTACCCTCTAAGGCGTCGGTAACCAGCACGGCGTCCGCTGGCAGGTCGTTGACCGCTCTCAACAGTCCGTCGTCCATGGACGACTCCACCTGGAGTATCTTGCCCACTTTCTCATCCTGCGGCAGGTCGGGAATCCGGCTGGTCGGTGAAAACACCACGAAGTCGCATCCGCCCTCGATCAATGCTGCCGTTGCTTTACCGCTCTCTTCCAGATAAACGCCCCACGGTATATCCCCCAGGGGTTTAACTGTTTTCTTAATGTCTTCAATCGCCGGTTCGGATTTATCTGCGTAAATCAAAACGGCATCGGCGCCGCTGCTGGCTTTAGCCGCAGGGGCGGCGCTCTTTATCGCCGTTCTGCCTATTATCAGCATCGTCGGACTTGTTTCTGCCTGTCTGGAAGTATGAAAACCCATCGGCGGTGGCGCTGCCTGGGACAGCTTGGTTAAATTATCGATTAGCCTGCTCATGTTCTCCTTTGCCGTTATCTCAAAATATTATAGGCAAATCCGTTCCGTAAATACAACTAGATATTTTTTTAACGCTATTTATACTTGGCTATTGTATCCCGTTTCTTGGAGTTTCTCTTTTCCCCCAAAGCGGGAGTGCGCCGCGAGAGGGGGCGCAGCCCCCTCTCAAAATCATCCCACCTCTCCAAATATAGCTTTCAAAGGTTCTATTCAAAGCCTGATTTGGAGAGGGGGACAAAGGGGGTGAGGTTTAAGATTTAGCGAATACACAACTTAAATACAAATTACACCTTTTTTTAACATTTTTTTTATGCCATTTTAATGGCTATCTAGTACTTTTGTACTACGATAGTAACAAAGGGGTCTACTAACTTGGAGGGCAAACATGATTAAAACCGTTATCAGGATAAAAAACGATATGGTCATGGTTTTCGATGAAAACGGCAAAGAAATGCCTCGTTATCAGGGATATTATAGTGAAGTTAAGGATAAAATTATTGAGGACGCTCAATCGGGTTCGATATTCAATCACTGGTTCGGTTATTCCCTCAAGCCCGTAGCCGTCGGACCGGAGCGTTGGTAATATGACCGGCCACTTTAACTTTCTGTACTTTCTTTCGTTTAAATGTATTTTCCGTAAAAAGCAGCAATAACGTTATGATACTTTCGTACTTGGACAATTTGTTTAATTCTCATACACACTCAATTATAGTTGTCTGATATTAGCCTGGATGATATAATATTTATTATGACGCGTAAAATCACCAATCGAATTGGATCAGTCAATCCCCCCGTTGAACAGGTGAACGTTTTGGACTTTAACCATGATAATAATATTCCTGTTGATCATAAAAACATGGATAAAGTAATCCATGATATTCGCGGTTCCATTAACGTTATTACCGGCTATGCTCAATTGATGCTGGACCAGACTACGGGTAAAATCAATGATAAACAGCGCCGGGCGTTGCAGGATATTTTAAATAGCAGCTATAACCTCCATATCTTAACGGACGTCGTTTTCAAACGTCTGGATGCTGAATCGGGGAATAAAAAATAATTCAATGAGTAAAAAAATCCTCATTGTTGACGATGAACCCGCGCAGATAAGACTGTTTTCCCAGCTTCTTACCGCCAACGGGTATTATGTACTGAAAGCTGTTAGTGGTCGGGAAGCTATACGTGCCGTTCATGAAAGCAAGCCCGACCTTATCTTACTTGATGTTATTATGCCGGAAATGGACGGCTGGCAGACGTGCGGTTTGATTCGTGATATCAGCGAAATTCCCATTATCATGCTTACCGGCAAACGCAACTCCGAAGAAGACATCGTGCGCGGACTGGAATGCGGCGCTGACGAATATCTTTCCAAGCCGGTGGGAAACCGCGAACTGCTTGCCAGGGTAAAAGCAACCTTGCGCCGCGCCGATAAACCTTCGAAAAGTGAAAAGAAAAATACTCAATTTTCCAACGGTTACCTCACTATCGACGTGTTGGAACGCAGAGTTACCGTGAATGGCGAGAGGTTAAAACTCACGCCCCGGGAATTCCGTCTTCTGGCGTTGCTCGTTGATAATGCCGACCGCATCGTGTCGCATCAGCAGGTGCTGGAAAACGTTTGGGGCTGGGAATACATCGACGATGTGGACTATGTGCGGATTTATATCTCTCACCTTCGCCAGAAAATTGAGCCGGACACGTCGCAGCCCAAATACATTTTAACCGAACCCGGCGTAGGTTATTACTTCTCCAGCAAGAGCTGATAAAACCGGCTCTTGTGCCGTTACTATCCATTAAATGCTTGAATCTGGTACGCTATTGTGTTTTGCTGTATTATCTCAAAGCTGGTATAATCCTTGCAGTAATTTATGGAATACTGGCGTTAAGGTAATATGGCGGTTAATCTGGATTCACTAAAATCTTTACCGTATTTCTCCGGCTTGAGCGAGTCCGTTCTGCTTTCGGTAAACCAGCATGTCTTTGAGAAGAAAGCCGAGCGTGGCGAGATACTCGTTTTTGAGGGAGAGCCGGCGGAAACGCTGTATTTTGTTGTTGCCGGAGTGGTTAAAGTCTTCAAGACCTCCGCCGATGGCAAGGAACAGATTTATCGTATCATCCGCCCCGGCGACTCCTTTAATGATGTTCCCATTCTGGCTGATGGTGTGAATCTTGCCAGCGCCGCTGCTATGAGCGCCGTTGTGCTCAACGGTATCAAGAAAAAGGACCTGGAGGCCGTCTCCAGGGAATATCCCCAGGTAGCCTTGAATATCATTAAAGTGCTGTCGCTCCGAGTGGAGGAATTGGTCTCGCTGGTCGAGGATTTTTCCTTCCGGCGTGTTAGCGGCAGGGTTGCCAAGATACTCCTCGAACACACCGGTAACGGCGGTGGTGAAAGACCGCGCCTCACCCAGCAGGAGATGGCTGCCATGATTGGCACCGCCCGTGAAATGGTCGGCAGGTCATTTAGAAGCCTCGAGGAAGAGGGCGCCATCAGGATCGAGCGGAACCGCATCATTATTGTTAATCAGGAAATCCTTAAAAAAATCGCGGGTATTACCGGATGAGAGAAATGTCGCAGACACAGGATAGGCTTTTGATTTAAAAATATGATTGTGGAGATGTTAAATAATGGGTGACATGCCGATAATCGACGAAGCGAAGTGCCAGAGGTGCGGTCTGTGCGTTAGCATCTGCGTCTGCGGCGCTCTGGTAATGGAAGATAATGCCGTAAAAGTGATTCAGGTGGAAAACTGCGGCTGGTGTACCATGTGCGAGCTTGTTTGCCCCAATGGGGCCATCTCCTGCCCCTTTGAAATCGTCGTTGAAACCACCCGAGATTAGTATTTCTGGTATAGCTTCGGATTTTTTTTTAAATTCCGGATAGTCATCTCGTCCTGATTAATCTTTTTACTATACTTATGTTTTCACGTTATTTTCATAAAATATTAACAATATGGCGCTATTCTTTATATAAGACAAAAGTCGCATACAGTAGCCTTTGGATGGCTTTAAAATTATCTTGAACGCTTACCAGGGGGTGCGTGATGAGACAGAGAACAAAAGAAAAAGAAAAGCTGACTGAAAAGAAAGATAAGCAGGCTTGCCATCATTTCTGGGAAATCGAGGTCGCCAACGGACCCAGCAGTATCGGCACCTGTAAATATTGCGGTGAAACCAGAGAATTCTTCAATGCGTTTCCTACCTTCAATCCTCTAAGGAAGAATGGTAATCCCTTCACTCTACCAAAAATGCACGATGTAGAAATTGATAAGGAAAGCAAGTCCTGAACTGATGGGGTTATGATATGGATGTAAAAATATATACCACTCCCACTTGAGGCTACTGCCATCAAGCCAAGAGCTTTCTTGGCCAGCTTGGAGTTCAGTTCGAGGAATACGATGTATCCCGCGACCGCGCCGCGGCGGAAGAAATGGTTAATCTGACCGGCCAGATGGGCGTGCCTGTTATCGTTATTAACGGTGAGACTGTTATCGGTTTCGACCGTACCCGGATTCGTGAGTTGTTGACATCCGGTGATGCCTCGCAAAAACCGGTCCGTTTCGGTCTGAAAATCGCCGATGCTGAAAAAGCAGCCGCGCAAATGGGTTTAACTCCTGTTCCCGGCGCCATTATCGGAGAAGTTCTTCCCGGCTTTCTGGGAGAAAAGGCTGGACTTAAAGAGGGAGATATTGTCACCGGCATTAACGGTGGCGGCGTTAAAAACTCGGCGGATATGGAAAAGACATTAGCCGCGCTTAAATCCGGCGATATCGTAACCATCCTCTTCCTGCGCAGCGGCAAGACGAAAAAGTCCGAGATTGTGGTATAGAACTCTTACATAAGATAATATAAAAATCAGGGGGGCGTTAGCCCCCCTTTCCTTTTCCCCGTCATTGCGAGTCCATCCCGACCGTAGTCGGGAGGCGTGGCAATCTCTATCTCCGTCTTATTATGATATCATTCCAGCGCAGGCTGGAATCCATCCCCTTCCAGTCTACCCCTTTCCTTTTCCCCCTAAAAAAACCGCTCATGATGAGCCTGTCGAACCATAACGGTTTTTATCCCTCCCATAGCTTCAACTCCCCATTTGTTGTAAGATATAAATGATATGGCTGGAAAAGTAAAACGACTCGCCGTGCTGGGCTCCACCGGCTCCATCGGACGGCAAACGCTGGATATCGTTCGGACTATGCCGGAGCGCTTTAGCATCACCGGGCTGGCTGCCGGTAAAAACCTCGCTTTGCTTTCCGACCAGGCTAGGGAATTCAAGCCCGAATTTATCAGCTACGCCGAATCAAAGGGTAATAATAAAGCGGCGCGTGACCGTTTGGCTGTTTTGGACTGTAAATACCTCCCCCTTGAAGAAATGGCTGCCCTCGATAATGCGGATATTATCGTTATCGCTACCTCCGGCATCGCCGGACTGGGCGCTGTTTTAGCCGCCGTCAGAGCCGGCAAGACTATCGCTCTCGCTAATAAAGAGTCGCTCGTGGCGGCGGGTGAAATCATTACCGCCGCAGCCAAAAAAAATAAAGCCCGTATCCTCCCCGTGGACAGCGAGCACAGCGCTATCTGGCAGTGCCTCAACGGGGAGAAACAGCCGCCCCGCCGCATTATTTTAACCGCTTCCGGCGGTCCCTTTCGTGATTACTCGCCGGAGCAAATGGCTGGCATTACCGTCGCGCAGGCGCTGGCTCATCCCTCCTGGAAGATGGGTCAAAAAGTCACCATCGATTCGGCTACCCTGATGAATAAAGGCCTTGAGGTCATCGAAGCCCACTGGCTGTTTAATATCTCCGTGGCGGACGTTAAGGTGCTGGTTCATCCTCAAAGCATCGTCCACTCTATGGTGGAATTTATCGATGGCTCCGTTAAAGCCCAGTTGAGCTTTCCGGATATGCGTCTGCCTATCCAGTACGCCTTGTCTTATCCCGACCGCCTCCCCAATGCCGACCTCCCCTGTCTGGACTGGGATAATTTTCCCAATCTTGTCTTTGAGCAGCCGGATTCCGCTAAATTTCCCTGCCTCCGCCTGGCTTTAAATGCCGGTAATAAAGGCGGCACTTATCCTGCGGTCCTCTGCGCCGCCGATGAGGTGGCTGTCGACCTTTTCCTGCAGGAGAAAATAAGCTTTACTGATATCCCCCGTATCGTCGGTCGGGTGCTTGAAAAACATAATAGTGTTACTCGCCCCTCCCTTGACGATATCATGGCGGCGGATAAATGGGCGCGGCAAACGGCTTTAGGGCTTTTCGGGGGTAAAGTTAAATGATACTCACGATAGTCATCGGTATCGTTGTCCTTTCCGTGCTCATTCTCGCCCACGAGTTCGGCCACTTTATCGCGGCTAAAGCTACCGGCTGCTGGGTGGAAGAGTTCGGCATCGGTTTCCCGCCGCGTCTTTACGGGAAAAAGATCGGCGAAACGATATATTCCATCAACTGGATACCCTTCGGCGGCTTTAATAAAATCTCCGGAGAAGTCGACCCCACTGACCCCAGGGCTTTAGCTGCTCGTAAATACTGGGTGCGGTTTTTGGTTATCAGCGGCGGCATCATCATGAACCTGATTTTGCCGTTTATCTTGATGTCCGTCGCCTACATGGTCCCCCACAATATCGTCAAAGAGGATGTTGTGGTGCAGGAGGTGGCTGCTGAATCCCCGGCGGAACTGGCCGGCGTAAGGGCTGGCGACACTATCTTGAGTGTAAACGGTAAGCCCGTTGAGAGTCGGGTGGTTCTTGCCCGGGAGATTCAAATGAACTTGGGTGGTCTGATTACCGTGGAACTCCGGCACGCTGATGCCACCACCGAAACGGTCAGCCTCTCGCCCCGCTGGAAGCCCCCGGAAGGGCAGGGGGCTATCGGTATTGAATACCAATCCGGCGACTTCGTTATCGCATCTGAAAGTCTGCCTTTCTGGGAGGCTATTCCCCGCGGTGTTGTTGAGGTTTGGAACACGCTGATTTTATATAAGAATGGAATAATCGGTATAATAACTGGAAACGTACCTTTCCAGTTAGTTGGGCCGGTCGCGGTTGTGCAGATTGCTGGAGAGGCAGCCCAAACGGGCATAAGTCCTATATTAGAGTTAGTTGCTGTTATCAGCATCGCTTTGGGTTTTACACAGCTTTTACCGCTTCCTGCTCTGGACGGCGGTCGGCTGCTCTTTCTCTTTATCGAGTGGATACGCGGCGGCAAGCGCGTTTCCCCTAAAGTCGAAACGCTTATTCACTCCATCGGATTTGTTGTTTTTCTTTGTATTATGCTGCTAATTACTTATCAGGATATCGCCCGCTGGATTAGCGGAGGGAGTATCTTGCCATGATGCCTCGACGTATCAGTAAAGCAATAAAAATCGGCGGCGTTACCGTCGGCGGCGGCGCGCCCGTTGTCGTGCAGTCCATGACCAAGACCGATACCCGCGATGTTAAGGCTACCGTCCGCCAGGTAAAACAGCTTGAGGAAGTCGGTTGTGAAATCGTACGTCTCGCCGTCCCGGATGCCGCAGCCGCCCGCGCTTTAGTTGACATAAAGAAGAAGACGAAAGTGCCTCTCGTCGCTGATATCCACTTCGACTATCGGTTAGCTTTAATGGCGCTGGAAGCCGGCGTTGACGGACTCCGCCTTAATCCCGGCAACATCGGCGAGACGGACAAGGTGAAAAAGGTAGCTTTAGCCGCTAAAGAGCGGGGAGTGCCCATCCGCATCGGGCTTAATGCCGGCAGCTTGCCCAAAACAGATAACCCAAATCTTAACGTTGCCGAAAGAATGGTCGCCGCCGCTTTAGAGCAGATAAAGCTGTTGGAAAGTCTGGACTTCGACCTCATAAAAGTGTCTTTAAAAGCTTTCGATGTCCCCACCACCGTCGCCGCCTACCGCTCTATCGCCGAGAAAATACCTTATCCCCTCCACATAGGCATCACCGAGGCGGGAACACCCCGTACGGGCATTATACGCAGTGCTGTGGGTATCGGGACGCTGCTCTGGCTCGGCATCGGCGATACTATCCGCGTCTCTTTAACCGCCCCACCCCGCGAAGAAGTCTTCGCCGCCTACGAGATATTGAAAAGCCTCGACCTCCGTCAGCGCGGGCCCGTC